>JAQCHG010000508.1 GCA_027619675.1 Cyanobacteriota bacterium | reverse complement strand
ACACAAAACTTAATCCGGTAGCGATCTCCTCTGGCAAGTGGAGGGATCAAAGGGGCAGTGGGTGAGCAGTTGGCGATTGGCGTTCAAGGATAGCGAGGATTTATCCCCCTGCCAACCGGGCTTGGGCGATCGCCAAAGGTTCCAGCAGCACCCCCTCCCCATCCCGCAGGGTAAAGGCCCGCAGATCCTTGAGATCCCGCTGCACATTTACCCCAGGGGAGGCTAGGGTGACCTGCCATTGGCCCATGTCCAGTTGCAGCCAATCGCCGGGGTGGACCGTCATCGGTTCCCCCCCCATGTGGCTGATCAGCACCACCTCGTCAGGGCGATCGCCCTCGGCATGGGGCTGCGATCGATAGCCGTAGAAAATGATGCGCTGATCATCGCTGATGCGGTTAAAGCGATCGCGTCCGGTCAAATTTTCCCGCAGCCAGGGGCGACGGCGGCGGAACTGGCGCAGGGTGCGGCCAAAGTGGCTGGCAGCCCCGTCTAAGCGTCCCAGATAACGGCCCACATTGCACATGTCGTGGCCATCCTCCATAAAGGCCATGGCAAAGGCTTTGAGTTTGGGCACATCCAGGGTGGCCAAGAAGCGGGGCAAGCTGGGCTGGTTCAACTCCTCCAAAGACGGCACCTCACAGGCCACCGCTTCCCCGTGGGGGCCGAGGCAGTGCTGGCAAATTTCCGCCACCGCCTGGAGGTCATAGTCCGTTTCCACCATGGCGTCCCGCAGGGCGTAGGCAAAGCTGCGCAACTGGTCATAGTCTTGAAAGCCCAGGGCCTTCAGCCGGGGAAAGGCATCCGCCTCGGTGTACATGGCGGGCTCGATTTCCCAGTCGAGGAAGCCCACCTCCTCGGACACCACCTTCACCCCGTAGCGATCGTCGGTGTTGCGGAAAAAGCCCCAGGGGGTGCCCACATTGGCATTGAGGAAATCCATCGGCAGCCCCGGCGAGAAGCCATGGACCCACAGCAGCGTGGCGGGATTGTTGTAGGCCCGGTGCAGCACCTCGGGTCGGGTTTGGCCCAGGTTCCAGTTAATATCCGCATCCAGGGCAATTTGGTTGCCCCGGCGCACGGTGTCGTGGTTGCCGCAGCCGGTGATCCAGTGATCCCCTTGGAAGATCACCTCACACACCCGTCGCCATTTGCGGTCCCAGAACCCCTTCACCGTGGGGGTATTGTGGGCAAAGATCAGCGGCCCCCACTGGAAGGAACCGGGTTTCATCTCCACCAGTTCCCGATAGGTGGACTTTTCCTCCCACCCCTCCTCGGGCCAGGGTCGCCCGTCCTCAAAAATGGTGAACAGCAGCCGTCGATAGCCCTGGATGTCTTGCACCACATCGCTCATGGCCAGCAGGTAGGCATCGTCCTGCTCCACCCGCCCCGAGAGGGGATTAAAGAAGCGAAAATCCTGACCCCCATCCACTCGAATGCCGTCAGCCCCGGTGTTTACCTTGCGGCGCTGCATCTCCAGCAAGATCGCCCGCACCTGGGGCAACTGGTGGTTTAGATCCTGGCCGTACATGTTGGGGCCTTTAAAAAACTGCTGGGTCAACAGTTCAATGCCCTGGTTGTCGGAGTGGCCATACACCAAGTCATAGATCAGGCCAATGGGACCCTGGGAAAAGGTATGCAGGGTGGCGATGAAGTCCACCACCTCATCGGGGCGCAAACTGCCCAGCACGGCGGGGTTCGTGGCCGATGACGCCAGGATCGGCACGTCGTAGCCCCAGTTTTGGGTACAGGATTTGCGCAGGATGACGGGAATGGGGGCAACCGCCGTATCGGCTTTGGGATCCGCCTCGACGGTGTGGGGAATGGCAAACAGTTCATGCTCAATGTTGGTGTCTTCCCGGCGGTATTCGATGGTGGGCTCGATGGGCAGCAGTTGCACCGCGTCGTAACCGCTGTAGACATCTTCGGCGGGGGTGAGCAGTTCCCCCTGGGCTCGTTTGTCGGAGATGCGCTGAAAGATCTGGGTGAGCCCCGCCAGGGTGCCCTCCGGCGAGGCGGTGGAGACGTGGATTTGCAGAATGTTGGTGGGGGCCGGAACCCGAGGAATTTCCGCATCGGGGACGTTTTTGGGGGCGGCGTGGCGGCGGAAATAGGCCAGGTCGGCCCGTCGCCGCTGAAGCCGTCGCATGTCGTACACCTCCGCCGGGGCAAAAATGCCGTAGGTGGTGGAATAGGCCAGGGGATCGCGGATGATGTGGACCCGCTGCTCTACATCCACGTAGCGCAACCAATAAAAGGCTCCGGCGCGATCGCGGCTACCCGCCCGCACCCCCGCCACCACTGCCCAAACAAACTCCCCCTGTTGCGCCACCGGCACGCGATCGCGCTGAAACTTCACCGTTTGTTCCCGCTGTTGGAACTGAATCGGCTCCAGGGGGGTAAAAATCTCCAACTCCAGGGTGCGCTCCGACTGGATTACATCGGCGGTCAACTCCGGCGTCCAGAAGCCAAACTCCGTCAGCCCATCCCGCCGATGGTGTGCCCCCAACCGCTTTGCTAGCCGTTGCCCCCGGCCAAAGTAGGTATCGTCAGACTGCATCACCGCCGCTGCCCAATGGAGCAGGGTTTGGGTTTCATCCTCCACCAGGTGAATCTGAAGTTGGGACGGGGTCTGGGACGGGGTTTGGACAGGCACGGGCGTTAATCTCTCAATACCAGGGAAAGGTCTGGGCCTATTCTGCTGGGGCACTGGACAGTTTGCCACCCCACAAAAGCGGGGACTTGCTTGCCAAACCCATCGGTCCTGCCCCCCCGGTGCCCCCTAGAAGCCCACCGGGGCGGGGGCTGAGGGGTACAAAACCCCGCCCCTAGGCAGCCCGGTCAAAACCTGGGTACCAGGCAGGCACGGGGAAATCTCTATCCCCTGCATGATGCCCCAAAGGGGCTGG
>JAQCHG010000507.1 GCA_027619675.1 Cyanobacteriota bacterium | reverse complement strand
CCTCTAGATCAGCATTGGGGTTGCCATCCCCAAACAGGAAGGAAAAGACCGCTTCTAGGAAATTCATCCCGTCTTCGTCCCCTGAGCGTTGACGATTCACCTGGCGACGGCGACGGCCATGGTTGAAGTCAAAGAAGTAGAACAGATCCCCAATCCAGAAGCGGGGAATAAAGAGCAGGCCACCGCCCCCCCGGCTGTTGCTGGAGCGCTCGTTATCCCGTTGGGAAGAACTGAGGGCAATCACCAACACGATGATGGCGGCCACAATAATCAAAATTGAGACCAGCAGCAAAATGCCAAAGGAAATGCGGATCAGGTAAAACAGCACCGACCAGATCCGATCCCAGGTTTCCTGCACCCGCAACCGCCAAAACTTGTTGCGCAGCACCGTGCGAAAGTTTTTGGGAAACTCGTAGGCGATTTCCCCCGCTTCCGAGACCTGCAAGTGGGCTTGGGTGTTAGCAGCTAGGGCGATCGTGCCCTGTTGGGCCACATTCAAATCCAGCCCCGCTTTGGCGGCCACATCCCCCACCGTCACCCGGTAGTCGAGGGCTTCCACGGCTTTCATGACGGCAGGGTTAAGGTCTTTCATGGTCTGAAGAATGGCCAACAGGGATAACGGGGTACAAGGGTGTCTGCTCACAGTATAGAAACGGAACCCCCACCCTTGGCCCCAACGCAACAGCCTGACCGGGTACGGAAACCCCCCACGGTCAGGCTGTTGTGGTGTGGATATTCAGCTTTGGTGGCTGTACCTATCCTTGGCCCTACCAGGGTGGGCGGATGACCCAGATCCTGCGGTCAGGTCAGGGAAAAGGCCAACCCAGCCCCCGACAGGGCCGGATGGCCCCTAACCCCGTTTACCGAGGATCTGATCCCGTAGGGACACCAAGTTGCCCATCAACTCTTGGCGGTTGGCATCCCGCAGTAGAAAACGATAGACAAACCAACCGGAATACCCCAACCCCACCAATTCAAAGGTGGGGGAGAGGAGGGGGATTTCGTTGACTGCTCCCAAAATCGCCAAGAGCAGCTTCACGGAAACAACGGCCCCCAGAATCAACCCCACGGTAATGAGCGGGCGTTGATATTCCTTGAAAAAGTCGGTCACGTAATCGGGCAGGTTTCCCAGTACCCCGGACACCTTGCCCCAAATTTCTTGGAGCTGTTGGTTGGCATCACTGGTCTGGGCATTAACGTCAGTGCCCATTGTGCTCTCATCTGGTTCGGGTACTGTGGCTTCGGATTTTAAGTCTGCGCTCATATCCACCACCGGGAACTCACCACCCGGAATAACATCATTTTTTATCCAGACACCTGGGGCCTGATTAACCGTGAAGAAGTGTTGACTTCTCTGGCGGATCTCAAGGAACCACAGGGCTTTCAGGCGACGGTATACACCTGCCCTAAGCGATAGCAGAGTATAGTCTGAAACCGTCGGTTTTTCAAACTGCCCCAACCCCAAAAGCCCTCGACTACAATACGGTCTATAGAATCGGGCGATCGCGACGGAGCACCAGGGCCTATCGATACCATCTACGGCAACCTCCAGGGGCTGAAACCTAACCAAATTAAGCAATTGCAGCGGCTGTACCACCAGCGCTTACCGGGCGATCGCTTCACCACTGCCGAATTTGCCCAGCGCTTGGCCGCCATCAGCACTGACATCAACCAGCCCCTCTGTGTGTACTTGAACCGCCGGGGCCAGGTGGTGCGGGTGGGGGTGGGCAAACCCCGTCAAACCCGCATTCCCCCGCTGGAACTGCCGCGATATGGGGCCGACCGCCTCTCGGGGATCCGCTGCCTCGCCACCCAACTGAAACAGGGGGAACCGGGCAGTAGCGACCTCACCGCCATGGCCATGCAGCGGCTGGATGCTCTGGTGCTGTTCACCCTGACAGGCAATGGGTTTATGGGCCGGGGGGGACGGGCCAGGGGCTACATCCAAGACACCTACTTGGCCCACCTGGTACCCCACCCTGAGACCCGCTGGAGCGTGTCTCCGCCCCTGGCCCTAGAGGCCCTGGCCCAACAAGATTTTGTCGCCCTCACCGATGCCCTAGAGGCGGAATTTCAGCGGGCCTTTGTGGCCCAGCAGGTGGACAGCGACCAAGACCGGGTGCTGTTGGCGGGGGTGCTGACCGCCCGTCTGGATAAAGTTCAGTTTCGCTATGGCCTGATGGAGTTGCAGCGCCTGGTGGAAAGTGCCGGGGGTGAGGTGCTCGACAGCGTCTATCAGCGCCGCGATCGCCCCCACCCCCAGACCGTGCTGGGGGCCGGCAAGGTGCAGGAAATAGCCCTCGCGGTGCAGACCCTCGGGGCCAACCTGGTGGTGTTCGATCGCGACCTTTCCCCCGCCCAGGTGCGGAACCTAGAGACCCAGGTGGGGGTGCGGGTGGTGGACCGCACCGAGGTCATCCTCGACATTTTTGCCCAGCGGGCCAGAACCCGTGCGGGCAAACTCCAGGTGGAACTGGCCCAGTTGGAATATCAACTGCCCCGGCTGACTGGGCGCGGGCAAGCCATGTCTCGCCTCGGGGGCGGCATTGGCACCCGAGGGCCGGGGGAAACCAAACTGGAAACGGAACGGCGGGCGATTCAGCGGCGCATCAGCCGCCTCCAGCAGGAGGTGAACCAACTGCAAGCCCACCGCGCCCGCCTGCGTCAGCATCGCCAGCGCACCGATGTGCCCTCCCTGGCGGTGGTGGGCTACACCAATGCGGGTAAGTCCACCCTGCTGAGCACCCTGACCCATTCCGACATTTACGCGGCGGATCAACTGTTTGCCACCCTGGACCCCACCACCCGCCGCCTCACCATCCCCGATCCCCACAGCCAAGCCCCCCGCACCCTGGTGCTGACGGACACCGTGGGGTTTATCCGCGATTTGCCCCCCTCGTTGATGGATGCCT
>JAQCHG010000506.1 GCA_027619675.1 Cyanobacteriota bacterium | reverse complement strand
CTACTGCAACCAGGCCCGCGATATCGTCGAGGGCAATGGCCTGACCGCCGAACGGTTCAATGAAATTACCGCCGCCCACCGGGAAGATGAAGCCCTGGCGGAACGCATTCGGGCTGAACTGGCCCGTCAACAGGAAGAATAGACCCCGCCATGAAATTTGTTGATTTAGCTGAAGTTGAAGTCATCGCGGGCGATGGCGGGGATGGCCTTGTGGCCTTTCGGCGGGAAAAATACGTCCCCGCTGGCGGTCCCTCTGGGGGCAATGGCGGTAATGGCGGTTCCGTTTACCTATTGGCAGAGACGAACCTGCAAACCCTGCTGGATTTCCGCTACGCCCACCGCTTCAAAGCCAATCCCGGTGAGCGGGGTGGCCCCAACAACCGCACCGGAGCCACCGGCACCGATCTCGAGGTGGCTGTCCCCTGCGGTACCGCCATCTATGATGCCGACACCGATGAACTGCTGGGGGATTTGGTGCGGTCTGGACAGCGGCTCTGCGTTGCCAAGGGGGGCAAAGGGGGCCTAGGGAATCGCCATTTTCTCAGCAATCGCAACCGCGCCCCAGAATATGCCCTCCCCGGCCTACCGGGGGAAACCCGCCGCATTCGCCTAGAACTGAAGCTGCTGGCGGAGGTGGGCATCATCGGCCTACCCAATGCGGGTAAATCCACCTTGATCTCCGCCCTGTCCGCCGCCCGCCCCAAAATTGCCGACTATCCCTTCACCACCCTGGTGCCCAACCTGGGGGTGGTGCGTAAGCCCACGGGGGACGGCACCGTCTTTGCGGATATTCCCGGCCTGATCGAAGGGGCACATCAGGGGCAGGGGTTGGGCCACGAGTTTCTGCGCCACATTGAGCGCACCCGTCTGTTGGTGCATGTGGTGGATGGCACCGCCATTGACCCAGCGGCGGATTACGCCACCATTCAGCAAGAACTGGTGGCCTATGGGCGCGGCCTGCTGGATCGGCCTCAGATTTTGGTGCTGAATAAGGTGGACGCCATGCCGGAGGATGCGATCGCGGAGATGGCCGACGACCTGGCCCAAACCGCCCAATTGCCCGTCCTCCCCATTTCCGCCGTCAGCCGCCGCAACCTAGATCGCCTCACCCAGCAGGTGTGGGACATCCTAGACTCCCTACCCCCCGTGGACCTCTCTACCCCAGAACCCACCGTCCCTGAAGACGAGGATGAGTTCACCCTTGAGGATGGGGATCTCCCCGTCGAAGACTTTCCCCTCATTGATGTGGCCTCCCTACTCTCCCCCGTGGAACTGCCCTAACCCCCCCTGGTTGTCTGCTGCCTGCCATCCTTAATGCCATCCTGGGCTTGAACTGGGGGGCATCTGCCCCAACAGGCACTACCTCCATTTCCCTCTGCAATCAGTGGCATTCCTGCCCGACATTGGGCTCAGGTATCCGGTTGCCCGATACCTTGTCAGGGCGCAGACCCCTGCGCCCCTAAGGATTCTCTAGGGTGGAGCGTCACGGCATCCCCGCCATCGACTTATCCCGAACTGACATCAAGTCCGGTTGCTTACCCGTAAATAAAATTCCTGAAACCCTGGCAGGGTCCGCATTGTTATGGTGGGCGATTAGCAGGACTTCATATGAGGCTGCTTAGGTCCTGCCATGGAAGCATCTGGGAATCCGTTGCTCAGGCGGGATCTACCCGCTTTGCCAGGAAAATGTCCGGCTTGCCAGGGCCATTGGCGTCGGGAATCACCCCCACTAGCGCAAAGCCCAACCGCTGATAAAACCCGTAGGGATGACCGCCAGGATTTTGGATCTGGGCCAAATGGGCCAGGGGATTTGGATACAGATCTACCCCCGCCAGGGAGGTGAGGCCCACCTCATCATCACTGGCCACGTAAAGGGTGCCGCCCCCCCGTTGGGCAATGTGGGCTTCTAGATCCTGCACCAGCGATCGCCCCCACCCCTGACCGCGATAGGCCGCCGCCACCACTAGGGGATGCAGTTCCCAACTGTGGCCCTGGTACTGGGGGATAGCGGCAATCCACCCCACCACAGCCCCGGTGTCACTGACCAGGATGCGGCTGAGGCGATCGCCCCCCAAGGATGCCTCCACCTCCGCAGTGGCGGCGGCCAGGGTTGGCCATGCCTCGGGGGCAAAGGTCCGAAACCCCGCCTGAAGGAGACGGGCGGTGGCGGTCATTAAATCCGGGGCCGTTGGGGGCAAATCCAGAATGTTCATGGGCGGCGCAGTCCTGGGGATCTGTCATCAATGTCAATCGGAACTCTTGGTATGCCACGGTCATAGCCCCTAGTCAGATGGAATCCGGTTCCATACCCGCAGTTCAAATCCAGGTGTCTGTTCCGGGTGTCTGTAGGGACGCAGGGCTCTGCGCCCGGTGCAGCATAGAGGGGATAACCGGACTTGATATCAGGATGACGTGCCGTGCTGCCGGGGGCTATTGCATCCGCTGCTGAAAGGCTTGGGCCTGGGTGGGATCAGGAATTTCAGCTGCGAGTTGGGCCACCAGCGCTTGGGCATCCAAGTGGGGATAGTCCGTCAGGGTTTCCTCCAGCAAAAACTCGGCCATGGGGCCAACGTAGGTGGCCAGGGTTTGGCGGCAGCGCTGGAGAAAAGCAGGGCTGATGGGGGCCGGGGTGGCGGCGGCATTGCCCGCCAGAGTCGCCCCCCCCTGGAAGGAGGTGTTGTCCCCTGGGCCACTGCGGCCCAATGCCGACCTGTCACCCCTGGCGGACCCACTGGTTGGACCACTGACGGGGCCACTGGGGGGCTGATGGGGCAGGCGAATGGTGCGGATAAACCCCTGGGCTTGGTGGGGATCGGTGATGTGGGTGGCCAGATTCCGCACAAAGGTTTCTGGATCAGCGTTGGGGTTTTGCTCCACCACGTCCTCTAGCACCAGGGTGGCCATGGGGCCGA
>JAQCHG010000505.1 GCA_027619675.1 Cyanobacteriota bacterium | reverse complement strand
AAAGGCGGCCATGGTGATGGCCCCGCCCGCGAGGCTGCTGGTTTCCGCCGCTTTGATTTGGGCGGCGTAGAGAAAGCCGCAGGGAATCAGGCCCCAGGCCAGCCCCAGGAAAAAGGGGGTGCCCGCCGCTGTCCGGTGGGCGGTTTGGGCCATGGCCCGTTGCAGGCGATCGTGGAGCGCCCCTTGCAGGGGATGTAGAAACGGCAACCGGGGTAGCAGACCCGGAGCCACCTGTCGTAGTCCTAACCAGAGGAGTAACAAGCCTGTGCCGAGGGCGATCGCCCGCCGTAGGGGGCTGCCCACCCCGGCCATGGTGCCCCCCGCCACCAGCACAGAGCCCAGGCCACCAATGGCGGCCCCCACCAGGGCGTAGCTCACCAACCGCCCCCCATTCAGCAGCAGATGAAAGCGCACCTGCTGCCAGCGGGATGGGGCGGGGGAGTGGCCTGCACTCAGGGACAGGGCCACGGTGATGGGGCCACACATGCCCAAGCAGTGACCAAAGCTGCCCAGAAAGCCCAGGCTGGCCATCAGTAAGCTATCCACCCAGGCATCCATGGCGGCTATTGCCCCAGGGTGAGGAACTGGGCCATGGCATCGGCCACGGCGGGGGGCCAACGGCGGATGTGGCGCAGCCAGTCGAGATCGCGGTAGCGCTGATCCAGCCCCGACACGGCCACCCAGTGGCTTTCGGCTTCCCCCTGTTGGCCATCCACCCACAGGGCGGCGGTGAGGGCGGCGCGGGCATCGGGGAAGTTGGGGTAGCGGCGCACCACCGATCGCAGGGTCTTGATGGCCTGGGCAGTGTCCCCCGCCTGGTATAGGGCGAGGCCGTAGTTCACCCGTGCGAGGGCAAAGTCGGGGTCGAGATCCGCCGCCTGTTGATAGTCGGCGATCGCCGCTGGCCAATCCCCCAGCCCCGCTTCGGCGTTGCCGCGATTGTTGTAGGCTCCGGCCTCCTCGGGATCTAGCGCCAGCACTTGGTTGTAGTCGGCAATGGCGGCATCCCACGCCTGCTGCATTTCATAGGCGGCCCCCCGATTCAAATAGGGGTCGGGCACGTTGGGGGCGAGGACAATGGCCTGGGTGTAGTCGGCGATGGCCTCATCCAAATGCAACTGGCTGGCCCGCACTAGGCCCCGGTTGCTCCAGATGGCGGCCTCTTCTGGTAGATAGTCCAGCAGTTCCCCCCAATATTCTTCCGCCTGGGGATATTGGCCCGTTTGGCTGGCGGCAAAGGCCTGCTGGCGCAGGGTGGCGATCGCTTGAATATCTTGGTCTGACAGGGCCGGGGTGGCGATCGCGGGGGCGGCTAACCCCACCGCCCACAGCACGGCGGTCATCACCAAGACCGCGCAACACCGCCCTAGCCACGCCCACCGGCGTCCTCCAGCGGTCACGTCCATCGCGTTTTCAGACAAAAGATCCATAGGTTTGAGGTCCATTGCCCCTCTAGCCTACCGACAACTCTCCCCTAGGGGGAACCCTTGCCGGCGGATGCGGTGGCGGGGACCTTTTGGGTCAGCACCCGTTGCAGATCGGCGGTGAGGTCATCCTGCGATCGCCGCGCTTCCCACAGGCCGGTTTGCAGCCCGCCGATGTGCCATTGCCCATGGGCGTAGTTGCCGTCTTCCGATAGCTGACCCCGGTAGAAAATGGGGCTGTTGCCCACGGTCAGGTAGCGCTTGGTAAACTGCACCTGCCGCCCCACCACCTCCCCTTGCACCTGGGCTTCTCCCAAGGGGCCATCATCTAAAATCTGACCGCTGAGGGCGTTGCCCCCCTGCACAAAACTGGCTTCAAAGCGGGTCGGTTCCCCCTGCTGCCAATAGGTCCCTAACCAAGCACCGCTCATGTCTGTCATGGTGTTGCTCCCACGCCGCAGGGCTGCATCGCTGTGACCTTAATGCTATAGCAGGGGCCAACGTCCCTAGGGGCTGGCGATCGCCGCCTATGTTTTTCGGCCCCAGGATCTTGGGGTGTTTGGGGACTGGCGCTTCACCCCTCACCCTAAATCCCTTTTCTGAAGGGTGGGATACGGGGGGGGCGATGTCCACCCACCCTACAAAAACTTGAATCCCACCGGGGTGGCCATCGTTGTTGGGGGCGGTGCGGCGACGTAAGTAGGCGGGACTAATCAAACTTCATACCTGCCGCTGATTTCGACTCCGCTCAATCAGCTAGACGCTTTATCCTGCAAGGATTTGAGGGTTGAGCGAAGTCGAAACCCGTCTACAAGATAATTGAGCTTACCCACTTAGAGGCGCGTCAGAATTATTTGAATGGGGCCTACCCTGCGGGCAGATGACGCGACTGCGGCGGGGGCCGTTAGGATAATTGGGATCCGTCCCGTCTGGGGCTCGATGGCCTTGCCACCATGCGTCTTTATATAGTCTCTGCCCTCGCGATCGCCTTTTTGGCCATTTTGTTTGCGCTGCAAAACAACAATTTGGTCACGGTCAATTTATTGATGTGGAACTATCGCCAATCCCTGGCCTTGGTGCTGCTGGTGACCTTGGCGATCGGGGTGATTGTGGGGCTATTGGTGTCGATGCCAGCGGTGATTCGCCGGGGCTGGCGGGTGGCGCGGTTTCAAAAACAGACGGATACCCTGACGGAACTGATTCAAGACCGGGAGCAAACCCTGGCGGCGGAATCTCGCCGGGTGCAGGCGGTACACCACAGCTACCAGCGGTTGCTGCACACCTTGGGCTTGATGGATGCCGCCACCGGGTTGCTGCGGCAGGATTTGCTGGCCACGGCTCTGCCCCGGCAGATTCAGCGGCTTCAGGCCGTGGCGGAGGGGGAGTCTGGCGCTAGCTTGAGCCTGGTGCTGTTGCAGGTGGTGGCCGAAACCCTGGACGCTGGTGATGCCCAGCAGGTTTGGGGGGCGATCGCCGCTACCCTGCACCAGCAAGC
>JAQCHG010000504.1 GCA_027619675.1 Cyanobacteriota bacterium | reverse complement strand
CGCCAATGGACAGGCTCCGCCAACACACCCTCACACCCTCACACCCCTCCACCCTCACCCCGACCGGGGCCACTGGTTGGCGCGAATGTTGTCCTGGGCAAGGCGGGCGGTTTCCTCAATGCGGCGAGCGCGGGTGGCGGGGCGCTTAGCATTGGCAATCCATTCTAAAATGCCCCGCTTGGCGGAGCGGGGGAAGGCGTCGAAGTTGGCGGCGGCGGCCCCATAGGCAGCCAGGGCGGTGGCCAGATCAGGGGGGATTTCTAACGCCTCTACGCCGTCGAGGGCTTGCCAAGAGCCGTCGGCTTGCAGCGGCGATCGCCGCTAGGCCCGATGCAGCCATTTGCCCAGCGGCGATCAGGCGCTCAACCCGATCTTTGTTGAGCTTGGACCAACCGCTGCCCGGTTGACGGGGGGCTAGCCAAAGCATGGTGCGATCGTCATCTAACCGACGGGGCAGGCTGTCAATCCAGCCAAAGCACAGGGCTTCTTCCACCACATCGTTGTAAGCCACGTAGCGATCGCCGCAGTGTTTTTTAAAGGTCACCAACCAGATCCCCATAGGGCGATCGTGGTTCGCCGCCAGCCAGCGCCGCCAATCGGCACGGCTTTCCACCTGGACCTGTTCACCGTTGGGGGCCATGGTTAGGGCAATTGCAGAGAGTAGTGGTAAAAATCTACATCTCGACCATAGCCCAAAGATTCATACAGGGCTTGGGCCGCTTGGTTAGTGACTTGGGTGGCCAGTTCTAGGCGAATGGCTCCGGTGGCGGTGCCGTGGCGGGCAGCAGCGACCATCAGGGCAGTAGCGATGCCCTGGCGGCGGTGGGAAGCGGCCACAAAGAGGTCATTCAAAATCCAAATGGGCTTCATGCTGACGGAGGAAAAGCTGGGGTAGAGCTGGGTGAAGCCCCCGAGGGTCCCTGCTTGATCAGCAACGAGAATGACGGAATCCCCCTGCTCTAGGCGATTTTGAATAAAGTGGCGGGCGGCCACCCGTTGAGCGGGTTGTCCGTAGAACACCCGGTACTGATCAAACAGTGCGGCCAGGGGTTCCAAGTCCGCCGTATGGGCTGGGCGAATGTCCATAACGTCTCTTAACTCTCAACGGGGCTAGGAATGATGGTGGGCAAAGGGGGCGATCGCGTCAATGCTGGGTAGGGTTTCAGGCTCCCCTTGGGCGTCTGCCTGCCACTGTTGAATGGCGGGGTCGTTGACCACGGCGTCGATGAACTGGGTGGCGATCGCAGGCAAAGTAATGCCGTAGGTGACAAACCGCAAGGCCACCGGCGCATACATGGCGTCGGCAATGGAGAATTCCCCCAATAGCCAAGGTCCCCCATAGCGCTGATAGTGGCTGTGCCAGAGATGGGTAACCCGCGCCACCTCCCCTTGGGCACTGGGAGACAGGTCCATCACTGCCCACTGACAACGGCGACGCAGGTTTTGGGGCAGTTCGGTGCGAATGGCCATAAACCCTGAATGCATTTCGGCGGCGATGGCACGGGCGGTGGCGCGGGCGGCGCGATCGCGGGGCCAGCCCTGGCCGTCACAATACTGCTCCTGGACATAGTCCAAAATCGCCAAGGAATCCCAGACCGTCACATCACCATCCACCAGGGCCGGGACCTTCCCCGTCGGGCTATAGCGCTGGATATCGCGGAACCAGTCTTCCGTAAATAGCGACAGACATATTTCCTCAAAGGGCACCCCCATCCGCCGCAGAAACCACCAAGGCCGCAAAGACCACGAGGAGTAGTTTTTGTTGCCAATCACCAATTGCAACGCCATGGGGCTGGCTCCTGCCAGAAAAGGTGCTGCCAGTGTAGCGCTGATGGAAAAAAGGCTTGCCCAAAAAAGTTTGGACAAGCCTGGGGAGGAAACAAAACGGTCTGCTGCCGCCCACCGGGTGGGTCATCAGGCAACATTTGTGGGGTCACAGGCCCCAAATTTAGCCCCTGCTGATGTCAGGATGTTGGTGACCCGTCAGGATGCTGGTGACCCGTCGGGATGTGGAGAGTCCCTTCACCCCAGAAGGACGCCATGGATAGACGACCTAGCGGGAGAGATAGCGACGACGCTGGGCGGCTGCGGTATCTGCCACCAGATCACGGACATCCCTGAGATCTTCAAAGAGGTCCTCCATGGCAGCTAAGTCTAGGGGTTGCAATTTGCTCTGGGGGTGAGGGTTAGGCAATCGCCACCGATAGGGCGGTTGCGACTCAGCACGGTAGGGAGTAAATGCCATGGTTAAAACCTCCTGATGGAACTGGCTGGCTTGCCATCGGGGCAAGGGCAGCCCAGCGATCGCGATGTCCCCATTGTCCAGCGATTGAAGGGGGGCGGCGGTGACAGCCTGGACCTGGGGCCTTGATTGGTCTCAATGTTAGGGGTGACGACGATCATGGCCCCTCGGTAATGGCGCGGGATCGCTGTGGAGCCAGTTGCGACATGATCCGCAAAATCCACCAAAATTCCGCAAAATTCGTCAACAGTCTGCAAAACATCCCCCACAGACCCCCCAGGATTGATACCGCTGGCGAAATATTTTGCAAACTTGCGACCACGCTACACGCCCCCCAATCCCCTCAATTGGGAAACTTCCGGTCTTGGCTCCCCCAAATTTGGGGGTTAAGGGAGCCTAGTGGATGGATGGTCCCTATGAGCCTGGAATTCCAATTCCAGGCGGGGTATCAGGCTCATCTCATGGCTCTCGGGAGACGTGTATAAGCGGCAGCCTTCTCAAGGAGAGGTTATTAGATGAGGGGTTGCCGATGCTCAAAACTAAAGCTTGCAACTTAGACGGGGTTTATGTATTTCGCCAGCGGTAAGTAGCCGGGACTAATCAAACTTCACACCTGCCGCTGATTTCGACTCCGCTCAATCAGCTAGACGCTTTATCCTGCAAGGATTTGAGGGTTGAGC
>JAQCHG010000503.1 GCA_027619675.1 Cyanobacteriota bacterium | reverse complement strand
TTATTTGTGGGATGGCTCCATGGTGGCGGCAGCGATCGCGATCGCCACGTTACTATTGGCCATTCCCTTTCTCAAGCCAGGATTTAAAGGCAATCAAAATTTATGGCTGGGGTGGGGCTCAATTTGGGGACTGCTGCTACTGGCCGCTTCTAACATCGACGCCAACTCATCAGTCTTTTATTATAAGAGTCTGATGCTCCAGGCACCAATTGTACTGACCGTAGTAGCCTTGGCTTACTGCCAACTCCCCAAACTGCAAACGACGGTGGTATGGAGCCTGGTATCGCTATTTGTTCTGCTGTCCTGGGGCAAAAATCTCCACCATGATCTCCAGTTTATGGGGGCTAAATATGGTGACCATCGGTTGATGAATACGCGGGAACTTGTGCGGATCATGGGGCAGATTCCCGCCGATGGGGAAATCTGCGATCCCCGTTTGGCGCGCAAGCGAGAAAAGCTCAATCAGTACAACTACATCAGTACCTATGTCCTCACTAATGCCCCTACGGCGGTGAGTGACTGTCAGCCAGGGCAGTACGTGATTCACCCCAAGCGGTTCCTAGATATTCAAGGAAATTTTCTCAACGCTAGCGATTACCAATCCACCTATTTTGTGGAACCCAAGCGTGCAGAGGGGGTGAAGTTGTGGCCCATGCTATCGGTGGCAGACAACGAGCCGTTTCAAGGGGAAGGGTCTCTCTTTCTAGAAACAGACACGGTGGCTGTTTATGTCCTGGAGCCAACGGCATCCCAAGGGCAAACCTAACCGCCCCCTGTTCGCGTTATCGGCTCCCCTAGGGAGCAACGGAGTCGTGGGCGACGTCTGCCCGAAGGGCGTAGGAACTTTTCCGGGAGATCGGGCTTTCTCCCTTTGGTAGACGCTTTGCGTTGGCCTTGTCGGTCCGCAAAGATGACGACTCCGCTTAGCCAGCGTAGTTTTTGAGACGGTTACGGAGCCACTTGGGCGCGGTTGGGGATGGGCATTAAAAATGCCCACCCCCTTGCTTGAGGGATGGGCGGTTCAAGGCGGTCCCATCAATGGGACCGACAGGGCTTCTATTCGGCGGCCACGTCCAAGGCCCAAAGGCCCACAAACTGACGGAAGCTGTCGCCTTGATACATCACATTCAGGTTGAAGTTGTGGAGGCCGTAGCGGTTGGGGTTCCGCACATCCGATAACACCACGATGAAGCTGGTGTTGGCGGGGATGGGCTCCTCGGGGTAAATCTCCAGCAGGTTGGTTTCGGGGTCAACGACCACTTCCGCAATGGGGATATCTTCATCGCCCCGCCCAGTCCCTTCCCGCAGTTCAATGGTGGCGCTGGTGAAGTATCCCCCTTCCTCTTCAAAGGCTTCGGGGTAGCTGATTTCCAATTCAATAATGTCTCGGGGCACCACCCGACCAGCCACCTTCAGGTAGTAGCGAGCGCGGGTGTCGCGGCGCTCGTTGTTGTCGATGCAGTAGGCCAACCGATATTCGGCATCAACACCGCCGAACAGGGTGAACCCCTGGCAGGTGCGGCTGAGTTGGGCCAAGGCGGGGGTGGGCTGTAGCGCAGTTTGGGCACCCACGGCAACCACCCCGGCTGTGGCCAGTGCGCTGAGGCCCAGGGTTTGGAGCCAGTTTCGATAACCCATATGTGAAAACCTCCAGATTGGATTGCGTTCCCAGAAAATTTCGGATGTTCTGCCGGATTTGACGGGGGGATAGCCTGTAAAGTGCCCAGGGCTACGATGCACTGACTTTATCTATTGGGCGTGGGCAATAACCTACAACCCCATCCCCAAAACGGGATCTTAACATTTCCATAGATGGACCACGCGGCTCTGGGGCCAATGCTTGAACTGGCGGATGGCACATTATTTTTTCTTTTCTAAAAGGGTTTAAGTTCACATTCACCGCTCCATGCCAGATGCCTTATCGGGTTTAAGCACCGTCGGGTTGGGGGGTGGTGGGGCAGTCGGCATCGTTTTGGCTGCCGTCGGGCATGGTGGTGCGGCAGAAGATGGTGCCGTCTAGGGTGGCCCGGCGCAGATCGGCGTCCCGCAGCACTGCGTCGGTGAGGTTGGCCCCGGTGAGGTTGGCCCGCAGCAGACGGGCCTGGGTGAGGTCTGCCCCCTGCAAATTGGCCCCGGTCAAGTCGGCCCGCAGCAGGTTGGCGAGGTACAAATCGGTGTCCCTGAGGTCGGCATCAACCAGCACAGCATCCCCCAAAACGGCCCGAATCAGGGACGCTGCTGAGAGATCGGCCCCGGTCAGATCGGTGCCTTGGAAGGTGGCTTCTAGGGCATAGATGTCGTGGAGGATGGCGCTTTGTAGGTCCCCTTGATCAAAGTTGCCCTTGGTGAGGGTGGCGTCAGTAAAATTGGTGCCTTGGGCGGACAGTTCGGTGGCATCCACCTGGCTGAGGGTGGCCCCGGTGGCGTTAGCCCCGTCCAAAATTGCCTGTCGTAGGGTGGCGCGGGTGAGGGAGGTAGCCCGCAGATCGGCGGCCTGGAGGTTGGCTCGGTCAAGATTGGCGGCGGGCAATTCCAGGTTGCTCAGGACCTGTCCCTGGAGGTCGCAGCCGACGCAGTCCCCGGTGATGATCAATTGCTGGAGGGGGGTAAAGGCTGGACTGGGCTGGGCTAGGGCGATCGCGCCGCCGATCATCGCGCCGCCGCTGATCCTTGCCAGTGTTGAACCGATCCTGTTGCCCATGGCTTGCCCTTGACTGCATCTGAGCCCATCATACGGTGCCCCGGTGGGGGCGTCCGTAGGCTTTTCCGTGGGGCTTGGGGCTGGAAGTCGGCCCCCCACATCCCCCAGAAAAAGCCGCCCAGACCCAGGAAATGCCTCTACAATGGGCAGCAACTTTTCCCCACTGGGGGCGCAAGCGTCCGATTGATCTTCCAGGGCTTTGTCCTGTTTCTGACCCCATGG
>JAQCHG010000502.1 GCA_027619675.1 Cyanobacteriota bacterium | reverse complement strand
TTCCCTGCGGTTATATGAGAGTGTGATCCCCTTGGGATCAGGTTTTGAGGATTTTTAAGCTTTCCGTAAGCCTTGATCACGGGGTTAAGGAATATTACCAAGGGCGGTCATCAATTCAATCCAGGGGTCGGGTTGGGCCATGGTTCCAATGCCTAGTCAAAGGGCAGGATGGGCGTGGCACGGGTTCTACCAAGCCTTTACCCGGCATGGATGACGTGCCCTCAAGTTCACGGTGGGTTAAGTAGATTCGGCCATGGCGAAGGCACGTTCCATTTACGTTTGCAATGGCTGTGGGGCGGAGTCGCCCCAATATTTTGGCCGCTGTCCGGTGTGTGGGGAGTGGAATACTTTGGTGGAGCAGGTGCAGGCTGCCCCCCCGACCAGTGGGGCGAGGCCCAGCACGGGGGGCCGATCGCGATCGCCCGGTGCCGCAACCACCACCCCGCGCGAACCCCGCTTAGCCCGTACTCTACGGCAGATTGAGGATCGCCCCCAGCCCCGGCGTCCTTCTGGCTATGGGGAACTGGATCGGGTGCTGGGGGGCGGCATTGTGCCCGGTTCCCTCGTTTTAGTGGGGGGGGACCCCGGCATTGGCAAGTCCACGCTGCTGCTGCAAGTGGCCAACCATTTGGCCCAGTTCACGCCGATTCTCTATGTGTGTGCAGAGGAGTCGGGGCAGCAGGTGAAGCTGCGATCGCAGCGGCTCGGCATTGCCCCCCAGGCCAGCCCCGATAGGTCCAGTCCCGCTGCTGAAACGGACAACGGTGCAGCGGCAGATGGGGACTCCCAACTGTATTTGCTGCCGGAGACGGACCTGGAAACGGTGCTGATGGAACTGGAGGCGCTGCAACCAGCGGTGGCGGTGATTGACAGTATCCAGGCGCTGTTTTACGGCCAACTCACCTCTGCGCCGGGGTCTGTCTCCCAGGTGCGGGAATGTACGTCGGCGCTGATGCAGGTGGCGAAGCGGGCGGACATCACTTTGTTTATCGTGGGGCACGTCACCAAGGAGGGGGCGATCGCGGGGCCAAAGGTGCTGGAGCATTTGGTGGATACGGTGCTGTACTTTGAGGGCGATCGCTTTGCCAGCCACCGCCTGCTGCGATCGGTGAAAAATCGCTTTGGGGCCACCCACGAACTGGGGGTGTTTGAAATGGTGGACCGGGGGCTGGCGGAGGTCACCAATCCATCGGAACTGTTTCTAGGCAATCGGGATGAGGCGGTGCCGGGGATCGCCACCATCGTCGCCTGTGAGGGCACCCGGCCTTTGGTGGTAGAACTGCAATCCTTGGTTAGCCCCACCAGCTACAGTTCCCCCCGTCGGTCTGCTACGGGCATTGAGTTCAATCGGCTACTGCAAATCCTGGCGGTGCTGGAAAAGCGGGTGGGCATTCCCCTCTCGAAGCTGGATGCCTATGTGGCCTCCTCTGGCGGGTTGAATGTGGGGGAACCGGCGGCGGATCTGGGCATGGCGATCGCGGTGGCGGCCAGCTTTCGCGATCGCATTGTCGATCCCTACACGGTGCTGATTGGGGAGGTGGGGCTGGGGGGCCAGGTGCGTCCCGTGTCTCAGTTGGATTTGCGGTTAAAGGAGGCGGTGAAGTTGGGCTTTAAACGGGCGATCGTGCCGAAAGGTCAGGGCATCGATAGTCCCCTGGAGGTGGTGCCGGTGGCGCGGGTGATGGACGCGATCGCCCTGGCGCTGGGGGGCCAATCATGACATCTGCTAAAGCCCAACTCATCGATCTGCTGGCCGATCCCCACCGGGATCTAACCCTGGTGCAAGGGGCGGTGATGGTTTTAGAAGCCCAGCGCCAACGGGGGGATCTGGCCCAGTTGGTGGGCACCTGGAACCTGCGGTGGACCAGCGGCACCCGCCAAAGCCAGCAATGGCAACGGGGGCTGTGGATGCAGGCGGCCCCTGCCAGCCCCCCCGGTGCGATCTACCAGCGCATTTCCCCAGAAGGGCCGGAATGTTCAACGCCCTATCTGGCAACGATCGCCGCCTGGGGGCCGCTGTATTTGACGGTGGCGGGGCCATTCATCTATGGCGAGAACCACCGCCTTGCCTTCACGTTTGAAAAAACGGCGTTGGGTTGGGGCAAGCTGCCTGCCCTGACGGTGCCCATGGGTAACTGGGCCAAGGGTTGGCTCCAGACCACCTATTTGGATGGGGATTTACATATTGAGCGGGGCGATCGGGGCGGTATCTCGGTCTACACCCGCTGCACCAGCGATGTACTGCCCTGTTGATCTGCGATAGGAGACGGGTTCTTTGAAAGACCCCGTCCCCTTGACAGCCCCTACAAACCATTGCCGATGAGAATAAACGGTGCCCAGTAGTAGGGGTGGCGATAGCCAGGGAAATCAGCGCTGGCCTCGGCTGGATTGTCGCGAGTAGGCCGCGCGATCGCCCGTACCGCACCCGCCCCCCCCACCAAGGCCAGATCATCGGCAATCAACGCCTGCTGCGATCGCCGCAACGCTTCCGCCTTGGGGTAGCCGTTTTGTAAGGCCAGGTAAAAGGCATCCATCAAGACTTGGGTGCCGCCATCGCTGACGGTCCACAATGAGGCGATCGCGGCCCGTGCCCCGGTGCGTTGAATCTGATAGCCAAAGCCCAAAATCTCTTCCCCTGTCCCCAACTCGGGACCGCTCACCGCCGTCTCGCAGGCGCTGAGGACCACCAGTGAGGCATTGGGCAGATCCCACTGATCCAGGTCGAACAGGGTGATGCGATCGCCATCCCCCAGCAAAATGAAGGAGTCGTTGGGATGGCCGGAGCGGAAGGTGCCGTGGGTGGCCAGGTGAATCACCGTATGGTCTGCTAAGCGGGGCTCGATCGCCTGTCGATTGAACCCGGCACTAAAGAAGGCTTGGGTACCCGGTAGATTGGCCTGCAAGTTTTCGACTTCGACTTGGGCAA
>JAQCHG010000501.1 GCA_027619675.1 Cyanobacteriota bacterium | reverse complement strand
GCAGGGATTGACCACATTCCTGACATTGAACTAGACCTGCTAGCGATCGCTGGGCACTGGCGGTGCGGGGTGGTAGCCGCCGATTGCGCCGCAGCAGCCGATCCACCTGGGCCGCTTCCTCCCGGCCCAAAATCGCTGTGTGGGTGTCTCGCACCACGCGACCATCCTGGTACAGCAGGTCGCCGCGATAGACCGGATGGGTCAACCACCGCCGTCCGGTGGAGACGGATACGCGCTTGCCGTAGGTTTTGGCCAGATACCGCACCGCCCCCCGCACGGACCCATAGAGCAGGAAATGTTCAAAGAAATCCTTCACCACCGGAGTCGCCGCCCGGTCCAGGGCGTAGCGATCTTGGCCCCGCCGATAGCCATAGGGGGCACGGCCTGGGGGCGGCAGGGCTTTGATCCGGTTGCGGGCGTGGCCCAGGCGGAGCTGTTGCTGTCGCTGTTGGGTGGCGATCGCCTCCGTCAACGCCATCACATCCGGCAGGGCCGCTTCCCCATCTCGCGTCAGGGTGGGCATGGTTTCCCCCGCCAGCGACAGAATCTCCACCTCCGCTTGCAGCAATACCGTCACTGTCTCCGCCACAGCGATGGGAGAGTCCCCCAGTTCCGCCAGTTGCCGCACCTGCACCTGCTGGATGTCACCGCCCCGGCAGTCCTGAAGAAGCTGAGCGAGTTGCGATCGCCCACCCCCCTCACCGCCAAGGTCTTGATAAACCTGAATGTCGTCCCCAGCCCAGACTTCCGGCAGTTCCGTCTTCTCCAGCAGGGGATGACTGTAGTGATAGGCGATAACTTTGCCCACGCTCTAAAACACCCCAATCGCGATTTGAATACCCTGCTGAATCGCACGTAACCGGGCTTGAGAAATCTTGCCGTAGGGTCCTTGTTTCAGATATTTCCGCTTGATCGCAGTAATCAAATCGGTCATGGCTACTGAATCCCGTTCCACCCCCCCTTCTCCTGCTGGAATCAACACTCGACAGGGATTATCCGTGGCGGTGGACAACGCTGAGGAGACAGGTACTACCAGCAGAGTCCTGCCGGTAGCGTTGCGGATATCGTTGGAAACGATTATGACGGGGCGTTCCTTAGTATCTCCTGCCTGTTTGAGGGCCTTAGACAGGTATATTGCTCCTTGGGAAGGCATTTCTTTCTTCTATCGGGACCCCTCTCTTATAGGGGAGAAAAAGCCCTGAACCGCGAAGTTAGTGATCTTAACTAGTCAGTCATCAAAGCCCGGTTGCCACACCCTCAGCTTGATCACACGATATAGGGGTTCGGCAACACCTTGCTTGCTAGGCATTACAGGTCGTGGCGCAACATGTTTTGGGCTCTGAACTCGACACATTGGATTCAGGGTACTTCTGAGCCACCTGACGACACTGCCTAAGATCGGCAGTCATCGCGAAGCTTCTTCCTCATCCCAAGCCTGTATGGCAGCGTCTTGAGTCGCTTCCACCCAAGCTTCTTCCTCCTGGCAATCGGCTTCTGAGTGGTTGAGGTAGTACTGCTGTAGCTGGGACTGAATTTTTTGAGCCCGCCAGAGCCGTAGCGCTTCCTCAATGGCTGCTGCGCGATCGCCCGTGAGCGCATCAATTTCCGCCAGTAGATTGGCATCTACCGTGACGGATATCGAGCACTTGGAGGAGGGCGGCACCATGGCGGCTAGGGGAATGGAATGGATCAACTGGGTTGACCTTATCTTACGCCCCACCTTTTGCGGATGGGGTTTATGAATGACAAACCCTAGCAGGCTGGCAACACCTCGGTGCCGGTGAGGTTGAGGTTGCCGAAAAGGGTGGAGATCAACCCACCAAGAAACCTGCCCAGCCCTCTATCCTAAAGACAGGACTGTAAATAATTGTTGCCACGAGGCCCATCCCCATGACCGCATCCCCAAAGCGCATCTGCATCCTCGGTGGTGGATTTGGCGGACTCTACACCGCCCTGCGCTTAAATAACCTGCCCTGGCCCCAGCAGGATCCCGTGGAAATTGTGCTGGTGGATCAGCGCGATCGCTTTCTATTTGCGCCGCTGCTGTACGAATTGGTGACCGGGGAACTGCAAACCTGGGAAGTCGCCCCCCCCTATGCTGAACTGCTGGAAGGCACCCGCATTCGCTTCATCCAAAGTGCCGTCAGCGGGGTGAATTTGGGCGATCGCCAAATCCTACTGCCCGATCAAGAACCCCTGACCTACGATCGCCTCGTCCTCGCCGTCGGTGGCGAAACCCCCATGCAGGGGGTTCCTGGCGTCGCCGACCACGCCATCCCCTTCCGCACCGTGGAAGATGCCCAACGCCTCCAGGATCGCCTGCGGTTACTAGAAACCTCCGACGCAGAAACCATCCGGGTGGCGGTGATTGGCGGCGGCTACAGCGGTGTGGAACTGGCCTGTAAACTGGCCGATCGCCTGGGCGATCGCGGGCGCATTCGCCTAGTGGAGCGGGGCGAGGAAATCCTACTCACCTCCACCGACTTCAACCGCAAAGCTGCCCAAGAAGCCCTCTCGACGCGGGGAGTCTGGCTGGATTTAGAAACCAGCGTGCAGTCCGTCGGGGCCAACCGCCTCAGCTTGGACTATCGCGGCCAAGTGGATGAGATCCCCGTAGACATCGTGCTGTGGACCGTCGGCACCCAAATTGCCCCCTTGGTGACGGGCTTAGATCTGCCCAAGAATGAGCGCCAGCAAATTCAAGTAGACCCCACCCTACAGGTGGTCAACCACCCCGACCTCTTTGCCCTGGGCGACCTCGCAGATTGCAAAGATGCGGAGGGGCAACAGGTGCCCACCACCGCCCAATCAGCCCTCCAGCAAGCGGATTATGCGGGCTGGAACCTGTGGGCCTCCCTCACCCATCGCCCCCTGCTCCCCTTCCGCTACCAGCATTTGGGGGAAATGATGGCCCTGGGGGTAGACAATGCCAC
>JAQCHG010000500.1 GCA_027619675.1 Cyanobacteriota bacterium | reverse complement strand
ACTCCGCTCAATCAGCTAGACTCTTTATCCGGCAAGGATTTGAGGGTTGAGCGGAGTCGAAACCCGTCTACAAGATCATTGAGCTTACTTACTTAAAGGGAACCTATGCTGAAGCCTTGGTTGAATCGACTGAACTCCCGTAACGGGGGCTACACTTTGCGGGTAAATTCGGCTTTTAGAATTGGACATTCTCCAGTTTTGAGAATCTCCCAGCACGGGTGGACTGCCATCACAATTCCGCACCGCAAACCAGTGCCTAACGCACCGCCCTCCCGAATCCTCAATGGTCCATGGGGCAAGGGGCTATGGGCGGTAAAAAACAGGGAATCCCGACAGGCGAGGGGCCTAACCCCTTGTGCTCAAGCAAGTGACCATGCCCTGTCGGATGCGCCCCATCCACAGCCCCTGGCTCGCCGCTGAGCCCCTGTAAGCTTCTGATTGCCGACCGTTTTGCCGCTGAGCCCCCGTTCTTCCCTTGACCATGGCGACCCCCTCTTCTTCCCCAACCTCGATCTTTTCCCCTGAAGACTTGAAGCGCCTAAACCAGCGCTCTAATTGGAAGGGAGCTGTTCAAACCCTGGGCCACTTGGCCATCTTGGCCGTGAGTGGAGGGGTGTGGGCGACCCAGCGATCGCTGGGGTGGCTAGCAATTCCCGCCTTGGTGGTGTACGGCTTCAGCCTGGCGACCCTGTTTGCCCCCGTCCACGAAGGCGTCCACCGCAGTGTCTTTACCCACAAGGGGCTCAACGATGCCTTGGCCTGGATGGCGGGGCTGCTGTCCTTTTACAACAGTGCCTTTTTCCGCCGTTACCACAAGTGGCACCACCGCTACACCCAGGTGGAGGGCAAGGATCCCGAGTTGGAGGATGCCATCCCCGCCACCCTAGGCCAGTACCTATGGCACGTCAGCGGTATTCCCTGGTGGATCGGGAAGGTGCGCGGTCACTTCAAGGTGGCCATGGGCCAGGTGGAGGATATCCCCTACATTCCTCAGGAGGCGCGGGCGGAGGTGATTCGATCCACCCGGCTGCAACTGGCGGTGTATGGCGTTGCGATCGCCCTATCCATCGCTGGAGGCCAACCGTGGTTTGTGATGTACTGGCTGCTGCCCCTGGCGGTGGGGCAGCCCTTGCTGCGGCTGATTTTGCTGGCGGAGCATACGAACTGCACCCCTCGCAACAATCCCCTCACCAATACCCGCACCACCTACACCCTTTGGCCCATTCGTTTTTTGATGTGGAACATGCCCTTCCACGCAGAACATCACCTGTATCCCTCCATTCCCTTCCATGCCCTGCCTGCGGCCCACACCCTGCTGGCCCCCCACCTCAGCCATGTGGCCCAGGGGTATAGCCGGGTGAATCGGGACATCGTTGCCGCCCTGGGCACGACGGTATGAGCAGCGGGGCGACCTTCGTTCTGAAAAAGTTTGCTCTCCACTGTGGGGCCGTGCTGCCGGAGGCGCGGCTTGTGTACCAAACCTATGGGGAACTGGCGGGCGATCGCGGCAACGTCATTCTGTACCCCACCTCCTACGGTGCCCAGCATGGGGATATCGACTGGTTGATTGGCCGCGATCGCATTCTGGACCCCAGCCGCTGGTTCATTGTGATCCCCAATATGTTTGGCAACGGGCTTTCCAGTTCCCCCAGCACTGATCCCGCTGTGGGGTTAGCGGAAGCTGGGTTTTGGTTTACCCACTGGGACAACGTGCGTGCCCAGGAGTCCCTGCTGCGGCAGGTGTTTGGGATTGAGTCTTTGGCCATGGTGTACGGCTGGTCCATGGGTGCCCAGCAGGCCTACCACTGGGGCGCGATCTACCCAGATCGGGTGGCGCGGATTGTCGCCCTCTGCGGCACCGCCCGCACCACAGAGCACAACCAGATTTTTTTGCAGAGTCTACGCGCCGCCCTGACCGCCGATCCCGCCTGGGATGGGCAGCGCTTCCAAAGCAGCCCCGATCGCGGCTTTCGGGCCTTTGCCCGCATTTACGCCAGTTGGGCCGCGTCCCAGGGGTTCTACCGCGATCGCTGCTATCTGCTCCTGGGCTACACAGATTTAGAAGACTACCTGCTGCGGGGTTGGGAAGCCAGCTACCGCAAGCGGGACCCCCACAACCTACTGGCCATGATCGACACCTGGCTGCGCTGCGACGTGGGGGATAACCCGGTCTACCAGGGGAACCCCCCCGCCGCCCTCAACCGTATCCGCGCCCACACCTTCGTCATGCCCGGCACCACAGACCTGTACTTCACCCCGGAGGATTGCAAAGCGGAAGCGGATCAAATCCCCGCCGCCACCTACCGCCCCATCCCCTCCATCTGGGGCCACCGGGCCGGCAACCCCCACCAAAACCCGGCGGACGAAGCCTTCATCCGCGCCGCCGTGCAAGACTGCCTCGCCCTGCCCCCACCGGAATAATCCAAAATCCAAAATCCAAAACACCCATCCACCCCATGACCCAACCCCTCTCCGACATCGCCCACCAGAAAGGCATCCGCTACTTCCTGATTTCCTTCACGGACCTCTTCGGTGTCCAGCGGTCCAAACTGGTGCCTGCCGCCGCGATCGACGCCATGGCTGAGAACGGTGCGGGGTTTGCCGGGTTTGCCGCTTGGCTAGACATGACCCCGGCGGATCCCGACGTGCTGGCGGTGCCCGATGCCCGCAGTTTGTTTCAACTGCCGTGGCGACCAGAGGTGGCCTGGATGCCCGCCGATCTGTACGGCGTCGATGGGCAGCCGATTATGCAAACCCCGCGTCTGGTGTTAAAGCGGGTGCTGGCCCAGGCCCAAGGCTTGGGCTATCGGGTCAAAACCGGGGTGGAGTGCGAGTATTTTTTGCTGAACCCCGAGGGCACGGATCTGTCGGATGACGGCGATCGCCAGCCCAAGCCCTGCTATGACCAGCAATCCCTGATGCGGCGCTTTGACGTGGTCAGCG
>JAQCHG010000499.1 GCA_027619675.1 Cyanobacteriota bacterium | reverse complement strand
CAATCCCCAAGTGCTGCGCAGTCTGCAACAACTCTACGGCAGTGGACGACTAGCCAATACGGGCTACCTGTCGATTTTGCCTGTGGATCAGGGCATTGAGCATTCCGCTGCGGCCTCCTTTGCCCCCAACCCGATCTATTTTGACCCCCAAAATATTGTGGAACTGGCGATCGCGGGGGGCTGCAACGCCGTGGCTACCACCTTGGGCGTGCTCGGCAGTGTGGCTCGCAGCTATGCCCACCGCATTCCCTTCATCGTCAAACTTAACCACCGTGAGCTACTGACCTACCCCAACACCAACGACCAGATTATGTTTGCGTCGGTGGAACAGGCGTGGAACCTAGGGGCGGTGGCCGTAGGGGCAACGGTGTACTTTGGCTCCGCCGAGGCCAGCCGCCAGCTTCAGGAAGTGCGGGCAGCCTTTGCCCATGCCCATGAATTGGGGATGGCCACTGTGCTCTGGTGCTACCTGCGCAACCCGATCTTTAAGCAGGATCAGGACTACCACACCGCTGCCGACCTGACGGGGCAAGCTAATCACCTAGGGGTCACCATTGAGGCGGACATCATCAAGCAAAAGCTGCCGGAGGTGAACAACGGCTACGGCGCGATCGCCCAAGCCACGGGCGAAACCTACGGTCGCACCGATGAGCGGGTATATCAGGAACTTACCAGCCACCACCCCATTGACCTCACCCGCTACCAAGTGTTGAACTGCTACGCCGGACGCATGGGGCTGATCAACTCCGGCGGGTCCTCGGGTCAAAACGATTTTGCCGATGCCATTCGGACCGCTGTGATCAACAAACGGGCGGGGGGATGCGGCCTGATTTCTGGCCGCAAAACCTTTCAGCGGGATTTCAAAGATGGGGTGCGTCTCTTCCACCGCATTCAAGATGTGTACCTGTCCGATGAGGTGACGATCGCATAATCCCCAGCCTCTGAGTCTGAAATGGGGCTGCCCATTCTAACTAATCGGGCACAGGAGTCTGCGCCCCTCCCCCTGGCCTGCCGCTCATACACCGCTTTGGAGGGCTACAGGATGAGCCCGATACCTCGCTGGGAATTCAAAATCCGGCCCATCGCGATCGTCCATTGCCATGGACTCCCGGACCATTCGGGCCTCAAGCGTCCGGCGCTAACTGTCCGCCTCACCCCAACTCCCCCGGTTTTCGCGATAGGCCGCTGCTGTTTCCTGAAGAACGGTAGGGGACGATGGCCCGACAATCCCCATCCCTGGGGGACTGCACTGGGCAGACCGCATTCAACAGGGTACGCAGGAGGCGGTTGGCGGTGGGGCGATCGCAGAGCTTGCCCCGGTGCTGCAACTGGCTCAGCATCGAGAGCCAATCCAGATCGAGGGCCGCTTGAAACAAACCCAGGGGCCAAATCACATCCGGCCCCTGTTGCAGGTCATACAGAGTTTCGGCAGAAGACGCAGTGAACCCTGTATGACCTGCACCCGCCTGCTGGAACCCTGCGGCGTAGGCCAGGGGCCGCACCCAGCAGCGCTGACGACTCGTCACCACCTGAATCACCTCCCCATAGAGGCGCTGGTCTCCATGCTCCAACACCACAATCTGATGGGGGGCAAACCCTGGATCAGCATCTCGGGAATAGGTAGAGGGATGAACCACCATGGTCTTGCTTGGCCTGGTTGGGGTGTGCCCAGGGGTGAAAACACACACTGATTCATTCTAGGGGGTGTCATCAATGCCATGATCCTCAATGGATGACGCCCCCGAGACGGCAACTCCCGATAGATGGGGACGGAAGCCCCTTGCTACACTCATAACGGCCCTTTTAAGATTGCCTGCAACCCTAGCCATGGACCCCTAGGGGTAAACAGCAGGCAGGGGTTAGACTCTGGTTCGATCGCAAGTCCTTTCTGAGGCAGCCGTAAGGAGTGAGTGAGGCGTGGCAGTCGAAACAATCACAATTGAGAAGCAATCAACCACGACGGTACGCAAGCCTGCGCCCCGGTATCGGGTGATTTTGCACAACGATGACTTCAACAGCATGGAACATGTGGTGGAGTCACTGCTGGAGGTGGTGCCCAGCTTAACCACCCCTCAAGCGGTGGACATCATGATGCAGGCCCACACGGCAGGCAAAGCGGTGGTGATTATCTGTGCCCTAGAACATGCAGAGTTTTACTGCGAAGGGCTACAAAATCGCGGTCTGACCAGCTCCATCGAACCCGAAGAGTAGGGCTGATTTGTGAAAGCCCTGTGGCATTTTTGGCAGCGCTGCCCCGCACCCATGCGGATTCTGGGTTTCTTGGGGGGCATCGCGGCGATCTCCTTACCCATCACCGCACCGTTGCTGTGGTTAGATATCCATCGTCCCCCCGAACAGCCCTTTGGTTTGGGGATTTTGTTGACCCTGCTGGTGCTGTTTTTAGCCAGCATTCGCCGCTGGTGTCGTCGGGTCCATGGCTTGAAAAACCCGTGGCGGCGGTTGGGGTTCATTGGGGGTCAGCGGTGGTGGCAAGCCTGGGGCCAAGCAGCCCTCTTGGGGGCGGCGGGGGTGACGGTGCTTTACGGTCTACAACTGCTGCTGGGGTGGGCCACCTGGGGCGAAATTCCACCGCCCCCGACCCTGGTGCGGACCTTGGTGGAGGGCACTTTAGCGGCCACCCTCGTGGGCATTGGCGAAGAGTTGGTGTTTCGCGGATGGCTGTTGCTAGAGTTTGAGGCTGACTATGGGCCAACTTGGGCGTTAGGGATTGATGCCCTGGTGTTTGCATTGGCCCACTACATTCGACCGTGGTCAGCTATCGTGGCCACCTGGCCCCAGTTTCTAGGCCTGGTGTTGTTGGGCTGCACCCTGGTGTGGGCGCGTCGCACGCCCTTGCCGCGATCGCGGCGGCATCGACCGCCGCTCACGGCCCTGGCCTTTCCGGCGGGGCTCCATGGGGGCCTGGTGTGGGGCTATTACCAGG
>JAQCHG010000498.1 GCA_027619675.1 Cyanobacteriota bacterium | reverse complement strand
GGCGGTGCTGCGGGCGGAGGGGGCCACCCTGATGGCGGATACGATTTTGCTCAATTCCCAGCGGTTGGGGGCCGAGGCCCGCCAGGTGCTGGCCCAGCAGCGGCAAACCCAGGCCACGGCCATCGTCGAGCGCTACCAGTGGATCAACGCCGGGGTGGTGGCGGCAACCCCGTTACCCGTGGTGGATCTGCTGGCGACGGCAGCCATCAACGCCCAGATGGTGGTGGAGTTGGGCCGGGTCTACCGCTGTGATCTGTCCATTGAGGAAGGCAAGGTGTTGGCCAAGGCCCTGGCCCGCACCCTGGCCAGTTTGGGCATCGTCAAGGGGGCAATGAATTTACTGGCGGTGGGGATGCAGGTGAATGTCGCCACGGCGATTGCCAGTCGGGCGGTGCAGGGGGCCAGCGCTGCCTACCTCACCCGCATTGCGGGCAAGAGTTTCATCACCTATTTTCAGCAAAACCAAGATTGGGGGGATGGCGGCATCGGCGCGGTGGTGGAACGGCAGTTTCAGATCAGCCGCCGGGAGGCGTTTATACGGGAGTTTGTGCAAACGGCGATCGCCCATCTACCCGAACTCCCCAGCCCTCGGTAGGCTAGTGGCGATGAGCCCAGGGGGTAAACCAATGACCGCCTCAGACAATGCCCCACCCCATACCCTGACCCTGCACCGCTACCAGCGCACCAATAAGCGCTACACCGAAGACCTGGGCAATGGGGTGACGCTGCCGCTGATGCTGATCCCCGCCGGGGAGTTCTGGATGGGGCAGACGAACACCGAGACAGCAGAACTGAAACGACAAGTCGGCAAGAATGAGTATCAACGCCGCTATTATCAACGCCGCTATGCCCGTGAACTGCCCCGCCATCGGGTGACGGTGACATCATTTTTTATGGGTAAGTATCCGGTAACCCAGATCCAGTACAGCGCTGTAATGGGTAATAACCCAGCGGAGCAATACAATGCAGAGCGATTCGTGGCTTCCGAGAAGCCTGTGGTGGGGGTGAGTTGGAATGATGCAAAAGCCTTCTGCCAGCAGCTAGCAGAGCGCAGCGGCAAAGATTACCGCTTGCCCAGCGAAGCGGAGTGGGAATATGCCTGTCGAGCAGAAACCGAAACCCCCTTCCACTATGGCCCAACTATCAGCTCAGAACTGGCCAACTATGATGGCACCCAAGCCTATGCTGGAGGCCCAAATAGCGAAAATCGGGGGCACACAACGCCAGTGGACAGCTTCCCGGCCAATCGCTGGGGATTGTGCGATATGCATGGCAACGTGTGGGAGTGGTGTGAGGACGACTTCCACGATAGCTATGAAGAGGCACCAATGGACGGTAATCCTTGGATTGAACCTGATCGATTCAACGTGCGTAGGGTATTACGCGGCGGCTCTTGGATCAACGATCCAAAGTCTTGCCGATCCGCGTATCGCCACCATACCTACGCCGACAAATTTGGTGATGGCCTCGGTTTTCGTGTGTGCTGTTCCGCTCTCACGGCATCCCCCTAAGCGAAGAGCGGAGCGTGGGTAGAGCAGAGCGAAACCCACGAACTAGATAACAGGACAGCAAGACCGTGGGTTTCATGCTTCAACCCACGCTACTGAGGGGATTTTGAAAGCATTGAGCGTAGCGTGGGTAGGGCAGGTAGTGGATGAGAAGGGTCATCGCGATCGCGATGTATCTGCCACAGAGATCTTGGTTAAGCTTTGGTGAGGTTAATTTGATGGTTGCTGGGGGCTAGGGCGGTATGACCAGACTGGTGGAGTTTCAGATGGGGGAGGGAGAGCCCCTGTTTGTGGAAGTCGAGGATGTAGAATCGGACGCCATTCACCCCGTGGCCAAGCGACCCGGTGAAATTGCCGCCCAAGCCAAAAAAACCTTTGGCGAAGCCCTCGACACACTGCAACCGATGATTCGCGACATCAAGCAGCGCATCGATGCCCTCAACGAGCCCGCCGACGAAGTAGAAGTGAAATTTAGCGTCAAGCTCAGCGGTGAGATGGGGGCCGTCCTGACCAAAGTAGGGGGCGAAGCCACCTATGAAATCACGTTAAAGTGGCATCGTTCATGAGCTTCAGCGCCGCCGACTATGAACGGGCGATCGCCCGCATTTATGACGGCAAAGGCCATGTCATTGGCACCGGGTTTCTGGTAGCCCCCGGCTATGTGCTCGCCTGTGCCCATGTGGTGCTCAGCGCGATGGGTCTTCAAACTGAGGACGAATATCGCCAGCACCCAACCAAACCCGAGGACACGATTACCCTCAACTTTCACCTGCTAGACCCGCTGCAAAAGCTCGAAGCCCAAGTAGTGGCATGGCTGCCCTACGATCGCGAAACCAATGACGTAGCGGCCCTGCGGCTCCTCACGCCTCTACCGGAACCGTTAACACCCGTGCCCCTCACTACCGTCTCTTGGCTGGAGGTACGAGAGGATCAGCATTCCGTCTATGGCTTTGGGGAAAGTGAAGGCGGGGGGCGTACTGATGCCTATCGCCCCAAAACCAGCGTGGCGGGCAACCGCTTTCAACTGTGCAAATTTGGCGACGAGGCAGACGAAACCATCCAACCGGGCTATAGCGGTGCCCCGGTGTGGAATGAACGCCTGCAACAGGTGATCGGCATGGTGGCCACTGCCAGGGTGGTACAAACCAAAGCCCAGGCCATCACCACCCAAGCCCTGCGGCAACCCCTGGCACACATCACCGCGCTACACCTCCATGATGTGCTGGCCCAGTGCCTTGCGGATTGTGCCGATTGCCCCCAAGACAGAGCCCGCCTAGAGCAGGCGATCGCGATCGCCCTTCAGCGCTGCCATCCTAATTGCGATGAAGACCAACCCCTCCCACAACAGCTCCTCACAATGGGCGACTTACCCCCTGTCCCAGGCTGGGAAACGGAAGGGCGGTTGGTGTACTTTGCCGTCCTGCTGGCATGGTTAGAAGACAC
>JAQCHG010000497.1 GCA_027619675.1 Cyanobacteriota bacterium | reverse complement strand
ATCTCCCATGCTCCCCAGCTCCCCCACCCAAGGAAACGGTTGGCAAACTTACGCCGCGCTGGACTAGGAGGGAGAGGGGGACAGGGGAAGAATTTGAGGGTGGGAACCATTTCTGATGGTTTCGAGACCGCATGGAGGGGCCAAGGTAATTAAGATGGGTGAAGTGCTAAAAAACTTTCACTGCTGACTTTTTCCCTATTGCAACATTTAGGAGCAGCCCGCCCATGACCTCTGCGATCGCCGTTGCCTCCCCCTTGGCACCCACGGCACCTACCATTCGGCGGCTCGACAATGGCCTGACCATCATTGCCGAACAAATGCCCGTGGAAGCGGTGAATCTCAACCTGTGGCTGCGGGTCGGATCAGCGGTGGAGTCCGATGCCATTAACGGCATGGCCCATTTCCTAGAGCACATGATTTTTAAGGGCACCGAACGCTTAGCCTTGGGGGAATTTGAGCGCCAGGTGGAAGCCCGAGGCGGCTTCACCAATGCTGCCACCAGCCAGGACTACACCCACTTCTACATCACCACGGCCCCCCAGGATTTTGCCACCCTGGCCCCGCTACAGATTGACTTGGTGATGAACCCCCTCCTCTCAGATCACGAGTTTGAGCGAGAACGCCCCGTCATCCTGGAAGAAATTCGCCGCTCCCACGACAATCCCCGGCGACGCACCTTCTACCACTCCATGGCCATGGCCTTTGAGCGGCTGCCCTACCGCCGCCCCGTGCTTGGCCCTAGCGCGGTGATCGAAGGGTTGACGGCCCAGCAAATGCGCGACTTTCACCACCACTGGTACCAGCCCGATCGCATGACGGCGGTGGCGGTTGGTAATCTGCCAGTGGATGACTTGATTCAGGTGGTGGCGGACAGCTTTGACCAAGCCATGGCTCATCGTCAACAGCGCCCTGCGGTGCGTTTGGATGCGGGGCCAGTGACGAGATCGGTGCCGGAAGCCGCTTTCGAGCGCATCCATCGCGTCACCCATCAGGACGCCAGCTTGCAGCAGGCCCGTTTGGTGATGGCGTGGCGGGGACCAGGGCTAGCCAATGTAGAAGACACCTATGCCCTGGATGTCCTGGCTGCGGTGCTAGGGCGGGGTCGCACCGCCCGGCTCGTCCAAGACCTGCGGGAAAACCGACAGTGGGTCAACAGTGTCTCCGCCAGTAACCTGACCTATTGGCAACAGGGGGTATTTTCCGTTTCGGCCTACTTAGCCATGGAAAACCTGCCGCAAGTAGAGCAGGCGATCGCGACCCACATTGAGCAAATTTGTACAGACCCCATAACCCCATCAGAACTGCGTCGCATTCAAACCCAGGTCACCAACCGTTACGTGTTTGGTAGCGAAACCCCCAGTGATCGGGCGGGGCTCTATGGCTACTACCACACCCTGACCGGTCATGTGGACAATGCCCTCACCTATCCCCAAGCCATTCAAACCCTAACCGTTGCCGATATCCAACAGGCCGCCCAACGGTACCTAAAGCCCGATGCCTATGGCCTAGTGACGATATGTCCCACCGCTGAGTAACGCCCAGAATGGGGTAAGTGTAACCTCAGTTCGGAATAAGTCGATGGAGGGGATGCCGTGATGCTCCACCCCAGAGAATCAGTAGGGGCGCAGGGGTATGCGCCCTAAAAATGTATCGGACAACCCGATATCTGAGTCCAATGTCGGGCGGGAATGCCACGAATTGCACGGCGCAAACCCATAGCCCAAGGGGCATGGCTTCGCTAGTGCGCCCCTACAGGAACGGGAATAACACTTAACCCGAACTCAGGTTCAGTGTAGGCACCGTTGCCTGGGGCAGTCGCAAGGCTTGCACCCTCAATTGACGGTGCGATCTAAGGGGACGGGGGCCGACGGCACCGATCTCACCTCATAGCTGCCAAAAATATTTAACGTTTCAGTGCATTGCCGAAGATCCGCCAGGGCCTGCTGGGTAGTGGCCTCCTGGGCCGATGCCTCTAGTTCCAGAAAAAACAGGTATTCCCCTAGGGAGCGCTTGGTGGGGCGGGACTCAATGCGGCTGAGGTTGATGCCCGCTGCTGCCAAAATTTGTAGGGGTTTCAGCAATGAACCCGGCTGGTTGATCCCCAAGCTAAAAGCCAAAGCGGTGTAGCTACCATGGGTTGATTCTGTCTGGCCTAGAATTAAAAACTTGGTGCAGTTATCGGCTTGGTCATTAATACCATGGGCCAAAACAGGCAGCCCATACAAATCGGCTGCCCGTTGGGAGGCGATCGCCGCCGCCGTTGACGCCTCTACCACATGGCGCAGGGCCTCCGCAGTAGACCGAGTTGGCACTAGCGTTGCTTGGGGGCAATGGGTCTTAATCCAATGCTGGCACTGGCCTAGGGGCTGGGGATGGGAATACAGAACCTGCACCTCACTCAGAGATTGGGCGCGGGTAATGAGGGTATTAGCAATGGGTAGCACTAAGGCATCTTGAATGCGGAGATTGGACCATTTCCAGAGGGCATCGAGGGTGACGGTCACACTCCCCTCAATGGAGTTTTCCACCGGGACAATGGCTAACTCTGCCCTGCCATCGGCCACCGCCTGGATCGCTTGCAGAATACTGGGAAAATCCTTGAGGGCGATCGCGGCATCATTCAAATATTGGCGATAGGCCAGCGCGGCCTGTTCTGAGTAGGTACCTTGGGGACCGAGAAATGCAAGGGACAGGGCCATGGCCAACTTGTGTGCAGGGTTTTAACCATATTCTCATCCAGTCACCCGCTTGTTGATCAGGCCACCCGCTTAGTACTCCCCCGCACTACGGCAAGGGTTGACAGTTTACGCCGTGCGGTATTAGTGGGTCAGCCGTGCGGCATTAGTGGGTCATTTGACCCGAATATTGCCATTCCCGGAACGTTTCGGAACCGCTAACCACAGTAAGTAGCTGGGACTCATCAAACTTCACCCCCGCCACTGATTTCGACTCCCCAG
>JAQCHG010000496.1 GCA_027619675.1 Cyanobacteriota bacterium | reverse complement strand
AAGATCTCCTTGGCAACTGTTTTGGCAACTTTGGGATGCGCCCTATTGCGCCCTTGAACTTTTGCTGCGATCGCCCCCCTTTCTGTAGCGTTCAATTACAGCGCCTCCACTGCCTTGGAAGGGCCATGCTAGCGTGACACCACGCTGGCCGCCTTGATCCCTATCCAAGAGGACTGAATTATGCCTCCCCTACACACCCCCACGCCCCCATCCATCAGCCCCCGGCAAATGACCCTGATGCGGATTGTCGCCTCCATGGCTTGGAGTGATGGCAACTTGGCGGAAGAAGAGGTGGAGCTGATGCTGAGCCGCTTCAGCGGTCTGTTTGCCCCAGGCCATGGCAGCGCAGATCACCTCCGGGAAGAATTGCGGGATTACCTCATGCAAAACATTCCCCTAGAGGAATCCGTGCCGCAATTGCACACCCCCGCAGAGCGGGAACTGGTGCTGCGCCTGGGCTATGAGGTGATTAGCTCCAGTGCCCGCACCCCTGAAGAAGATCTCATCAACGAAGAAGAACAATCCGCCTATCAAACCCTCGTGAATCTGTTGAATTTACCCGATGACGTAGTGCAGCGGATTGAGGCGGAAGCCCGTGATAATCCTCGGGAAACCTCTTTGGTCAACCACATGACGGAGCACCTGCAAGCCTTCTTTGCTGGGTAATACCCCAGGGCTACCCAGCCTGCATCAGGCGCAAAGCCTTGACACTGCCCTCACACGCCAAAGGGGGGAGAACCACTATCGGTCTCCCCCCTTTGCGATGCTTCTGCCTATACCCACGGGACTGGCGCAATCACACCGACAAACTAGGGGGTTTCAACCCCTGACCTCAACGGAACGCCGAGGGTTCGGTGGCGTGTTGCCAGGGGGTGGCTACACGACCTGTTCCACTTCTGCGATCTCGGGGATGAATTCCCGTAGGCGACGCTCAATGCCCATGCGGAGGGTCATGGTAGAACTGGGGCAAGAACCACAGGCCCCTTGGAGCCGCAGGCGGACCACCGGACCATCCAGTTCCACCAGTTCCACATTGCCGCCATCGGCCATGAGGTAGGGGCGCAGTTCATCCAAAACCTTTTCTACATTCTCGTTGGTCAACGCTAGGGTGCTCATGGGGCTTGCTTTCCTTAAGATCCATACACAACTATCCCAATTCTAAGGACTGACCCAGCGCTTCTGGCGATCGCCTGCCGTTCCCAGTCTAGAAATCCCCAATGATCTACCCTGGCAGTGGCCCCAGCCCCGAGGAGGGACTGCTATATAGTGCTATTGGCCAACGCGATCGCAATTTCCTATGGTGGCTTGGGTGTTTCAACGGCTGCGCCCTGTAATTTGGGTCCTGACCTGGGTGCTGGCCCTGGGCTTAACCGGGTGCATTCAATACGATCTAGATCTGCAATTTGACAGCCAGACCCACGGCCAAGTCGTGCAACGACTGCAATGGCAAGGGGGGGCCGCTGCTGAGCAATTGCAGCAGTGGCAGCGACCCCTGCGGGCACGGATGCAGGCGGTGGGGGGACAGTTGCGATCGCCCCAACCCGATACCTTAGAACTGGTGTTGCCTTTCTACGGTGGCCCCGATTTGGTGCAGCGCTTTAATCAATTCCTGGGGTCTGATCTGGATCTGCCGCCCCTGACCCTCCCGACGGGGGAACCCATTCAGGGGCACCTAGACCTGACCCAAGGCAACTGGATCGTCGCCATCCACAATACCCTCAGCCTCAGCCTGGATTTGCGGGGGGTGCCCGACGGCTCCAACCTGCCCACCCCCCGCCTGCAAGCGGTGCAGTGGTTCACCGGGGGCCTTACCCTCACCACCCCTTGGGGGGTGCAGACGGTCGCAACCGATTTGGGGACCGCTGGGGACAACTTGGGTTCCGGTAACCGCTGGTCCTTGGTGCCGGGGCAGGTGAATCACCTCACCGTGCAGTTTTGGCTGCCCAGCCCCATTGGCATCGGGGCGATCGCCATTATGGTTTTGATGGCGATGGGCTATCTGATCAAATACCGTTTACCCGTGGGGCAACGGGTCAAGTTGCAGGCGATCGAGCCTGCGGATCCATAAATTTACGCTCTGCGGCACCAGTACGGCGTGGCGTGAATTGGCCCACTGTTTCCGGTGGGGAGCAGGGGAGCAAGGGAGCGGAGGGGCAAGATGCCAGCCGATTGCCGCCTCCAGCAGGCCAAAACTGGGAAGGGAGCGGGGGAGCAAGGGAGCGGAGAGGCAAGGGAGCGGGGGAACAAGGGAGCAGAGGGGGCGGTGACTGCCGTCAGAGCGTAGTGAACTGTCGGTGTTCGGCTTGCGGCTGGATGCTCCAGGGTGCTTTGCCTGATAGGCTTCCGGTCCACAACTTTAGAATTGGCAAACCACGAGAGTCCCATCAGGTTTCGCCCAAGTGGGATTCGCCTAACACGATGGAATCCCCTGGCCATTGCTGCACAACCTGGCTGGTGATGCTGCTAAACCCAAACCCCTCCGCCGCCGCCTGTTGCCGTTGGGAGTGGAGAATCACCAAATCGAACCCCTTGGCTGCCCGCAGAATACCCTCCACGATCGCCCCTGGGGGACGAATCATTTGTTCCACCGGGGTTTGAAACGGCACCGTCTGGATCAACTGGGTCATTTGTTCATCCGCCCAGGTGAGATCGCCCGGCCCCAGGGTGGACTGGCAGATGTGGAGTAGCCCCACCCCTGCCTGGGTAGCCTCCGCCAGCAGACGGGCAAAGGCCACCCCCCGATAGCCCCGCTCCGAGAAATTTTCCACGGGCACCAAAATTCGCTGGATTTGGCGGGGGCTTTGGCTGAGGCGGGTGACCGCCACTGGGCAGGGGGCGGCCCAAAATACACTGTCGATGATGTTGCCAAACAGCCGTGCCCGCAGCCCAGCGGTGTTGCCCGCCCCCATCACCACCAGACTGGCCTGCTGCTCTAAACTCGTGCGGCGGATGCCCATGGCCACCTGATCATCC
>JAQCHG010000495.1 GCA_027619675.1 Cyanobacteriota bacterium | reverse complement strand
TGCCTTTTGTAGGGCTGAGAAGATACCGTAGTCCAGATTGGTCTTGAGGGTGCGGAGCCCCTGCACGATGTGGCGATTGCCCACCACAAAGCCGACCCGCCAGCCCGCCATGTTGTAGGTCTTGGAGAGGGTGTGGAACTCGACGCCGATGTCTTTGGCACCGGGGATCTCCAACAGACTGGTGGGTTGGTAGCCGTCGAAGGCCAATTCTGCATAGCAGAGGTCGTGGACCAATAGGATCTCGTAGCGGCGGGCAAAGGCCACGATCTCTTCAAAAAATTCGCGGGGGGCGGTGGCGGCGGTGGGGTTGCTGGGGTAGTTGAAGAAGAGGACTTTGGCCCGTTCGGCTACGGCGTCGGGAATTGCTCCCAGATCAATCAGCCAGTCATTAGCTGCCGTCAAGGTGAGGTCAACGATGCGCCCCCCTGCGATCGCCGGTCCCCGAAAATGGGCGGGGTAGGCAGGGCTGGGTACCAGCACCGTATCCCCAGGGTTGATATAGGCCATGGCCAAGTGGGCCAGCCCCTCCTTAGACCCCAGCAGGGGCAGGGCCTCACCGTCGGGATCTAGCTGCACCCCGTAGCGGCGGTGGTACCAGGTGGTGATGGCGCGGCGGAAACTGGCGGTGCCCTCAAAGGGGGGGTAGCCGTGGTTGCCGGGGTCTTGGATAGCGCGGGCGGCGGCCTCCACCACGGGCTGAGGGGTAGGACCGTCCGGGTTGCCCATGCCCAAATCAATCAGATCCAAACCCCGTTCGCGGGCTCGGGCCTTCAGTTCATCCAGCCGCGCAAACACATAGGGGGGCAGCGTCCGTACCCGTTCTGCCGGTTGAATCCAATCTAGGGCCATGGCTGCCAACTCCCGTACCGTCTGTGCTGAACCTGGCTGCTGTGGAGCTAGCCCCGTGCCCACCCCTAGGAGCGGGCCTAGAGCGGAGTCCCTAAACCCCCCTGCCCCCTAACCGAAGACTAGGGGCTGCCCCGGCACAGGACCTGTGCCGCCCACAGCTTGAAGACCAGATTCGTTATTTTCCCCCGTTTGGGTACCCACGACTAGCCTCCCCCGTGGGGATCTGGGTCCAGCCCCATGGCGGGGATTATGCCGAGGGCGCGGCCTCGCCGGGGGTGAGGGGCCGTAGGGTGGTCATGGTGGTGGAGACCATCGCCCCCACCAAGGCCTCGGGTTGGACCGCAAAGGGCAGGTGGTAGATGTCGGAGCCTTCTCGGCAGGCCACCGTGGCGGCATGGTGTAAGTCCGTTAGGGAAATCTCCCCCATCCCCAGGTCCGCCAGGGTTTGGGGCAACCCCACCGCCTGGTAGAACTGCAACAGTTGCTGACGGGCGGTGGCGGCGAGGGAGGTGTCTAGCCCCATTTCCTCTAGGCGCAACTGCACCAAAATACCGTAGGCTACCTTTTCGCCGTGGAGGGTGCCGTGGCTGGCGCTCAAATGGGTGAGGCCGTTGTGGACAGCGTGGGCGGCAACGGTGCGGCACTGGGCTCCCCCCAAACCGCCCATGACCCCAGCCATCAGCACGGTGGCATCCACCACCTCTCGCCAGTCGGGGCCACCGGGGGCCGTTAGGGCCGCTGCGGTTTTTTGAAAGAGGATATCCCGCAGCACACGGGCCTGCTGCACGGCGGCGATGATCAGGGTTTGGTCTGAGGTGCCGCTACTGACGGAGGCTTCGTACCACTTGGCCAAGGCATCGCCAATGCCTGCCACTAGGGTGCGGACGGGGGCGGTGGCGACCAGGTCGTAGTCCAGTACGAGGCGATCGGGACAGCGATCGAGGGTGACATCGTAGAGAAAAGCCCCCGTATCGGAGTAGATGTTGGATAGGGCCGTCCAAGCCGCACAGGTGGCTGCTGAGGTGGGTACGGTGACCACAGGTAGCCGCAGTTGATGGGCCAGCAGCTTAGCCGCATCCAGGGCTTTGCCGCCGCCGACGCCGATGATCACATCCGCTGCATGGGCTTGGGCCGCCGATCGCAAGTGCGCTAACGCCGCTTCACTACAGTCGGGGCCGTAGGGTACTTGTACCGGGGTCAGATCCCGCAGGGCTGTCTCTAGCCCAGGGGCGGCGATCGCCAAAGTGCGATCGCCCCCGGTCACCAGGGGCCGCTGACCCAATCGGGCAATGGCGCTACCTTGCGCTGCCAAAATGCCCGCGCCCCGAACTACCTGGGCTGGGGCCACCGTTAAGGTTGCTGTGGTTGAGGAGGTCATAGGTGAAAACCTCAGTAATTGAAAGAGTCTTTTCTATTGATGGGGGTCTTCAAACGGTAGCTGATTCTGGGGGGAGTTTGAGGATGTGCTGAGGGCGTTAAGTATTGTCGGCAGGGAGTTGTCCCAGGGCGTCGGACCAGACGGTGACGGTGAAGCGATCGCCGGTTTCGGGATTGGGCTGGGCTTGAATTTGCCCCAGGTACAGGAGACGGGATGCGCCCCCTTCTTCGTGGAGGAGGGTGCGGGCGCGGATGGTGGCTACTTGGTCGGGGCGACCCAGGCGACTGGGCTTGAGGAGGTTGCTGGCGGCCTGTTGTAGGGTGGCTTCCAGTTCCGATGGGGTGACGGACTGGGGCACGGTGATGACGATTTGGGCCGCCCCGGAGTCATACACCGTTTGGTAAGGAACGGACCCTGCGATCACGGTGGGGCTAAAGGGCTCGAAGCTGAGGCCAAACATGCCCACTGCCAGCACCCCCATAAAGCTGGTGATACCCACCATGCGAAATCGAAAACCCCAGCCCAAGACGAAGGCGAGGGCGGTGAGGGCAGCCAGGGTCAGGGTGGCGGCTCCAGCGTATTTAGTGGCTTCTAAGAAATCCGCAGGGGTGAGCATAGCAGGGTATTAACGGGGTATTAACGGGACTAACGCATACAGGGACGGCGGGTGGAAGGGGCGATCGCGCCCCGGTTTCCCGGCCAACCATCCCTGGTGATCCTATCAGCCCCCCTGACCTGGCGGGGTGTCTAG
>JAQCHG010000494.1 GCA_027619675.1 Cyanobacteriota bacterium | reverse complement strand
CGCAGTCACACCGATGAACAAGGGGCTTAAGCCCCTTGCCCCAACGGAACGCCGAAGAGTCTGGAGCATTTTGCATAGGTTCTATGGGATATTCTCATCCACCCAGCTTAATGGGTAAATTCTTTCCCGAAGATCGCCTGAACAAAGCACCGAGGATTCATCTGCGTTGCTGTCGGCCCAATTAAACCGCAGCCGGGGGATGCTGGGCCAGCACCCGCGCCAGGTAATGCCCGGTGTAGGAGCGGGAATTTTGGGCCACCGCCTCTGGGGTGCCTTCGGCAATGATTTCACCGCCGCGATCGCCCCCCTCTGGCCCCAGGTCAATAATCCAATCCGCACAGCGGATCACGTCCAGATTGTGCTCAATCATCAACACCGAGTTGCCCTTATCCACCAACCGCTGCACCACGTCCAACAGCTTGTGGACATCGTAAAACGACAGCCCCGTGGTGGGTTCATCAATCAGATATAGGGTTTTGCCCGTGGCGCGGCGGGCCAGTTCTGAGGCCAGCTTCATGCGCTGGGCCTCCCCGCCAGACAGGGTGGGGGCGGTCTGCCCCAGGCGCACATAGCCCAGCCCCACATCCACCATGGTTTGCAGCCGCACGGCAGCTTTGGGGATGTTTTGGAAAAAGTCCAGGGCTTCCTCCGCCGTCATGTTCAGCACGTCGGAGATGGTCTTGTCCTTGTACTTGACCTGGAGGGTTTCCCGGTTGTATCGGGCTCCTTTGCACACCTCGCACTGCACATACACATCCGGCAGAAAGTTCATCTCAATGACGTTCACCCCCTGACCGCCGCAGGCTTCGCAGCGCCCCCCCTTCACGTTGAAGGAAAACTGCCCCGCCTTGTAACCCCGCGCCTTGGCCTCCACGGTGGTGGCGAACAGGTCGCGGATCACGTCGAAGACCCCGGTGTAGGTGGCGGGGTTCGATCGCGGCGTGCGGCCAATGGGGGACTGGTCAATGACGATCGCCTTGTCCAGGGCCTTCAAGCCCGAAAGTTTCTCTAAATCAGCGGGGAAGGGCACCTTGCTGCCAAAGTGGTGACGCAACGCCCCGTAGAGCAACTCATTCACCAGGGTGGACTTGCCGGAGCCGGAGACCCCCGTGACGCACACCAGCTTACCCAGGGGAATCTCCACATCCAGGCCCTTGAGGTTGTTGCGGCGGGCGTTGTGGAGCTTCAAACTGCGGCCATTGCCCGATCGCCGCTCCGCCGGGGTGGGAATGGCCTGCCGCCCCGACAGGTAGGCCCCCGTGAGGGAATCTTCCGCCGCCAGCAAATCCTGCAACTGCCCTTGGGCGACGATGCTGCCGCCGTGGATGCCCGCCCCTGGCCCAATATCCACCAGATGGTCGGCGGCGCGGATGGTGTCTTCATCGTGTTCCACCACGATTAGGGTGTTGCCCAGGTCCCGCAGGCGATGGAGGGTGTGGAGGAGGCGATCGTTGTCCCGCTGGTGCAGACCAATGCTGGGCTCATCCAGCACGTACAGCACGCCGGTGAGACCGGAGCCGATCTGGGTAGCGAGGCGGATGCGCTGGGCTTCCCCACCGGAAAGGGTCATGGCGGTGCGGTGCAGGGTCAGATAGTCCAACCCCACATCCAACATGAACTGAATCCGTGCCCGGATTTCCTTCAGCACCAGATCCCCGATTTGTCGCTGGCGGGGGGTGAGCAGGGCGGTGTGTTCCCCGTCTCCGGTGAGTTGGCGAATGCGCTCTAGGCAGTCGCGAATGGAGATGTCGGTGAGGTCGTTGATGGTGTAGGGTCCCATGCGCACCGCCAGGGATTCGGGCTTCAGCCGCGCCCCGTGGCACACCTCGCAGGGCTGATCTACCAGGTACTTTTCTAGCTTTTGCTTGTAGGTGTCGGAGGTGGTTTCCCGGTACTGGCGCTCTAGCATGGGCAGCACCCCTTCGTAGAGGCGGTGATAGCCCTTGCGATCGCGGTAGCGAGAATCGGTTTCGATGTAGATCTTTTCGTCGGAGCCATGGAGGACAATGTGCTGCTGTTCCGGCGTCAGCGTTTCCCAACGGTCCTGGATTTCAAAGCCAAAGGCTTGGCCGACGCTGAACAGCAGTGAAAAGTAATAGGTATTGTCCTTTTCGGACCAGGGGGCGATCGCGGCATAGACGGGCAGGGTCGGGTCCGGCACCACCAACTCCGCCGAAAAGGTGCGCAGGTTGCCCAACCCGTGGCAGTGGGGGCAAGCGCCATAGGGGGAGTTAAAGGAAAACAGCCGGGGGGACAGTTCCTCCATCACCGCCCCGTGGTCGGGGCAGGCAAAGTTTTCGGAGAACACCAGTTCCTTCAGGGGGGCCGTTGGGGGCTGCTCGTCGGGACCCTCCACGCGATAGGTGCCATTGTCTTCGGCGGCGACGGGGAGGCGATCGCTCAAATCCCGCCCGTGGAACGCCACCACCTTGCCGTTGCCGGTCCCGTTCTCGGTCACCGGGGTCAGGTCTGCCCCTTCCGGTAGGGACACGATGTCGATGATGGCGATACCTTCCGATCGCTTCAGGCAAGTGGAGAGGGAGTCCGCCAAACGCTCCTGCAAATCCGGCTTTTTCACCAGGCGATCCACCACCACCTCAATGGTGTGGGCGTGGTTTTTGTCTAACTCAATGTTGTCGTTGAGATCGAGGATGTCCCCATTTATCCGCACCCGCACAAACCCTTCCGCCGCCAGGGCCGACAGCAGCTTTTTGTGGGTGCCCTTTTTGCCCCGCACCACCGGGGCCAGAATTTGGAAGCGGGTGCGATCCGGCAGGGCCATCACCTGATCCAGCATCTGGTCCAAACTTTGGGGGGCGATGGGGCGATCGCAGTGGGGACAGTGGGGATCGCCCGCCCGACCAAACAACAGCCGCAGGTAGTCGTAAATTTCCGTCACCGTGCCCACGGTGGAGCGGGGGTTGTGGGAGGTGGACTTTTGATCAATGGAGATGGCGGGGCTGAGCCCCTCGATCGCATC
>JAQCHG010000493.1 GCA_027619675.1 Cyanobacteriota bacterium | reverse complement strand
CGCCTCCGGCAGGGATTTGGCCTGGAGGGGATTCGTCCGCAGGGTGGCCACCGCCCGCCGCACATCCTCTAAGGCGGTGGTGCCCATGGTTTTGGCCTGGAGCAAAAAGTCGTGGGACTTGCTGGGATCCCCCTGCCACAACTTCACGGCGCTTTCGAGCTGAATGTTGAGGGCAGTGAGGGAATGGCCGAGGGAATCGTGGATTTCCCGAGCGATGCGGCTGCGCTCTTGGGCCATGGCCAAGGCTTCAACTTGGGCGGCAGACTCCCGCAGTTTGTCGTTGGCCTGCCGCAGTTGATCCCGCCGTTGTCGTTCCGCCAGCAGGGCATTCACCATAAACAGCACAAACACCATCAGCACGGCAAACAAGAACAGCAGGTTTACCTGAATCCCAGCAATCAGGGGAAACAGCCCCCGCCCTGCCCTGGGGGGCAAGCGCTCGACCAAGGTCCGCACCCGCACCTGCAACACCCCGGCAAACATTAAAAATGCACCGCACAGGATCACCACCCGCCCCGCTAGGGCCAGCATTAGGCAACTGCGAATCAGCAAAATTAAGTAGAGAAACGGAAACAGCCGCAGCCCCGCCAACCCCGCCTGGGAGGCCAACAAAATCAGCACCAATTGCCCCGCCAGATGCAGAACCCGCCCCCCCCATGATCGCGTTGGTAGCCGCAGCCCCAACGCCCCAAACAGCAGCAGGGCGGCGATCGCCACCACTGGACCCGCCGTGTGGCGCGGCACCGGGGCTGGGGTCAGCTCACTCAGCACCGCTACCCCCAGCAACACCCATTCCAAATGCAGCAAAAACGGAAAGGGGTGATTGTCAGGCCGAATGATTCCAGGCGTTGCCATGGCAGTATCCACACTCACTTTTATCAAACCGCAGCTTGGCATGGGTCGATCATGACTTTTGTCATGGTTGGGTCGTGACCTTTGCCTCAGGTTTGCCGCCTGGGCGGTTTCTAGGATGGAGGCGTCAAGGGAAATCCCCCAGCAACGATTTCAGAACGATTTCCCCAGAAACCCTTAGGAGACAAACCATGAAACTGATGTGGAAAGCCGCGATCGCAGGGGTAGTGGGTGCCGCCACCCTGGCCACCGCCGTCGTCATTAACCGCCCCCCCGTAGCTCTAGCCGATGGACCTCGAGTGTTTGAGGAACTCAACCTCACCGATGCCCAACGCAGCGAACTCGAAGCCCTCTTTGACGCCCGCCGTTCGGAGGTGGAGGCCCTGCTGAGTGATGATCAGAAGGATGCGTTTGCCACGGCCCTAGCCGAGGACCCCTACGATTTTCGGGCTGCGTTCCGGGCTGCAAACCTGACGGAAGATCAGCGCTCAGCGGTGCGGGAGATCATGCAGGGTAGCCGCGAAGAGGTGGCCGACATCCTGACGGAAGAACAACGCCAACAACTGCGGGAGGCGGCAGGGGAGCGCCACAGCGATCGCGGGGGGCCGGGTCGCCGGGGGGATATTGTCCAAGCCTTGGCAGAACTGGATCTCACTGAGGCCCAGCGCAGCCAGATTGAGACCATTTTTGCCAACAGCCGTAGCCAAGTCGAGGCGTTGCTGTCCGCCGAGCAACGCACTGCCTTCGCCGATACCTTTGCTGAGACTCAGAACTTCCGGGAGGCCATGCAGGCCGCCAACCTAACGGAGGATCAGCGCACGGCGGCACGGGAGATCATGCAGGGCAGCCGTGATGACATTGCCGCTGTGCTGACGGAGGAGCAATTGGCCCAATTACGGGATGGTCGAGGCGATCGCCCTGGCCGGGGTGGTGAAGGGTTCCACCGCGATCGCGGTGGTCGGGGCAACGGTCCCCGCCAATAGTCCCCTCAGACCTAGCGATGATCCCCGTTAATTTCCCCCTCAACCCATGATCCATCCTTCCCCTACGGTATCGAAACCCATGCCCCTGCCAGGGGCGATCCGACTGCTGAAAGCTGTGGGCTGGCTGGGAGATCGCCTCGGCATTAGCTCCCCAGCTGTCGTGAATCTGGCCTATTTGCGATCGCTTCCCCCCGGCAGCTTTGGTCGCGCCTGGGCCGATCATTTAGATGGGGCTGGCCTGGAGCCCCTGGACTATGGCCCCCGTCGCCAACAACTGCACGATGGCCTCCATGTGCTGACTGGGTACGGCACCGATCCCCTAGGGGAAGGGGAAGTGCAGGCATTTCTGCTAGGCATCCAATTTCGCCCCATTCACGGGCTGCTGCTGTTGGGGGTGCTACGAGGCCTACGGCAGCAGCGGCAGTCAGGGGATCTCCCCCTCAGCCCCCAACAGGTGGGGCAGCGGCTGCGACAAGCCTACGAGCGGGGGCAGCGGTGCTCAAAGCACCCTGCTTCAGGATCATTGGGCTTCGACCCCGATACCTGGCAGCCAGAAACCCTGTGGACAGAGCCCTTGACTGATGTGCAGCGCCGCTTTCATCTGTAGGGCGATCGGGCTCGCCGTTTCCCAGCGGCGGGCACCCATTGTCCATCCCACGGTGTGGAGTACCCACTGCTGTCACCTAGCTGTCATCTATAGGAACGGCAAGGATTTGCGCCCTGCAATTCGTGGTATTCCCGCCCGATATGGGCTCAGATATCGTCTTGCCCGATCCATTTTTCATATCAAGTCCGGTTGCTTACCCGTAGATAGAATTCCTGGAGCCCTTGCAAGGTCGGCATTGTTATTGTGGGTGATTAGCAGGACTTCATATCAGGGCGCAGACCCCTGCGCCCCTACGGAAGCTCTGGGGTGGCGCGTTACGGCATCTCCTCCATCGACGTATCCCGAACTGAGGCTAATCCTAAGCAGCAGGGTCCAGTCCTCAACCGTCCCCTAGGGGATCACTTGGTCCGAAAATCGCCATTCTTGGAACGGCCCTAAAATCTGATGCAGCATGTGTAACCGTAGCCCAGGGAATCGGTAGGAGGCGAAAAGTAATGGCGATAAGCCTAAGTAGCTGGGACTAATCAAACTTCACACCTGCC
>JAQCHG010000492.1 GCA_027619675.1 Cyanobacteriota bacterium | reverse complement strand
CCTGCTGCTGACGGACAGTTTGGTGTCGGTGCCCGCCGAACCGCCCCCGGTGTTGGGGCTGGATCCCTATCCACTACTGTTCCATGCCCGCGATCGCGCCGACGAACCGATTCAAGACAGCCCCGAGGCCCGTCGCCGGGGTTGGCAGCGCATTGCCCTGTTTGCCTTCTACTTTCGCCCCAGCGCTCTGGGGGTACCCACCCTCAAGGAGGCTTGGCAAGCGGCGCAGCAAGCACCGGATCGCTCCCGCCGCGCCTACTATGGCCTCTACCCGTTCCGCTGGCGATCGGCTTGGCAACAATCCTTCCAGGCCCTCCATGGCGGGGGGCGGCCCTTTGTGGCTCCGGTGCTGCAAACCCTGATCTTCAATCGCGGCAGCAAGGCGGTGGGGGTTTGGGTGGAAGCGGTCTGCCGTTGGCAATTTGAGCAGGCCATCCCCTGTCACCTGACGGCCCCCATTGCCCTCACCCCGTCTAGGTTTCGGGCAGCTTTTGACTTCCTGATGGCCCCCACCGCCAGCACCACCCCGGTCTGCGGGACGGGGTCAGCCCTGCCGGACGAGGATTTCACCTTTCTGCGGGAAATTGAAGCGGGTTTGGTGAAGCGGGGCGTTACCCCACCCCGGCAGTGATCAGCCCCAGGACTTACCCACTGAACCCGGTTTCAGCCGATTGAGGGGGGCCGATCGCTGTCCAAACCCGGCACCCTGAGGGCATGGGTTGCCCGCGATCGCCCCTGCAAAGCGGCCTCGTCCTCGTGCTGTAAACCACGATTCCCCCGGCTGTTGTCCCCCTTGTTAAGGAAGCAGGGAGAATCCTAACGCCAGCGGTCGTGCCCGCAAGGGTGGCTGCGTCAGTCCTGAATCCCTGGCCAGTGGTTGAAATGCCAGCGACGGCAGCAGACCCTAGAAAATCATCCGATCCAGTTCCCCATCGGTAAGGTGTAGCAGAATGGGACATCCCAACCTAAGGAGCGGGTATTGAAACATGGCGAACTGGCAATGGGCGATCGCGGGGGGATTGACCTGGGGAATTACAACGGCGACGGCCCTGGGCTTGCCCGCCGCCGCCCTGGCCCAATCGACGGCAGCGGCGACCTTTGACCCCGCCGCCCCCTCTACCCAGTTGCAGGTGGTCTATCCACCGCCGGATCACACCACCGGGGCCGATCGCATCTTTTTCATTGGCACTGGGGATCCGGGTCAGGCGGTGTTGATTAACGGCACCGAGATCGCCCCCCGCAGCCCCGACGGCCACTTTGCCCCCAGCCTGCCCCTGGCCATGGGGGAAAACCTGTTTACCCTGACCCAGGGGGAAACCAGCCTCACCCTACGGATCACGCGGGTACCCACGGAGCCCCAGCCGCCAGCGGGATTGGCCTTTGGGGCGGAGTCCTTAACGCCAGCGGTGGCCACGGCCCGCCCCGTGGGAGAGCGCATCTGCCTGAGCGCGATCGCCCCCCCTGCCGCCCAAGTTACCGCCACCCTGGGGACCGAAACCCTAACCCTGCTGCCCCAGCCGGACCTGGCCAGTCTGCCCCCCAACTACGCTGTGCTGACCGCCCAAAATGACCCCAGCCCCCTGGCGGCCACCCCCTACCGGGGCTGTATTGTCCCCACCGCTAGGGGTGAACTGGGCCAGCCCACCTACACCCTACGCCGGGGGGGCGAAACCGTCACCGCCGTCGCCCCCAGCACCATCACGGTGCTGCCTGCCATCCCCACCCAAGTCGCCACGGTGACGGTGGACAGTGGCACGGCCCGCACCGGACCGAGCACCAGCTATTCCCGCATTACGCCGCTGCCTCGGGGCACACGGGCAGCCATCACCGCGCGGGAAGGGGACTGGCTACGGCTTGATTACGGCGGCTGGATCCGCTCGGCTGAAACCACGGTGGCCACCGCCGCCCCGCCCCAGTCCACCATTCGCAGCGTGCGATCGCGCCAGGTCCCCGGCTGGACCGAGGTGCTATTTCCTCTAGAAACTCCGGTGCCTGTCACCGTGGCCCAGACCCCAGGGGCATTCACCCTCACCCTGCACAACACCACCCCCCAGACGGACACGATCTATGTGCCGCCAGACGAGGCCATTGCCGGGTTGCACTGGACCCCCGTCCTGCCGGATCAGGCCCAATATCACTTTCAGCTCCAGGCCAACCAAGCCTGGGGCTACAAGCTGCGCTATGACGGCACCACCCTGGTGCTGTCCCTGCGCCATCCCCCGGTGATTCAGCCCGATCGCCCTTTGGCGGGCATCACCATTTTGCTCGACCCCGGCCACGGCAGCGAAAACGACCTGGGGGCGCGGGGACCCAACGGCTACACCGAGAAGGATGTCAATCTGGTGGTGTCTAAACTGCTGCGGGATGCCCTAGAGGTGCGGGGGGCCACGGTCATTCTGACGCGGGAAGGGGATGAGGACCTGTTTCCCGGCGATCGCGTGGACATCATCAACGCGGTGGAGCCCACCCTGGCCCTCAGCATCCACTACAACGCCCTACCCGATAGCGGGGATGCCCTCAACACGGCGGGCATCGGCACCTTTTGGTACCATGCCCAAGCCTATGACCTGGCGGTGTTTCTCCACGACTATCTGGTGCGGGAACTGGACCGCCCCAGCTATGGGGTGTTTTGGAATAACCTCGCCCTCACCCGCCCCACGGTGGCCCCGGCGGTGCTGCTGGAACTGGGCTTTATGATCAACCCCTTTGAGTTTGAGTGGATTGTGGACGCCGGCGACCAGCAGACCCTAGCAGACACCCTGGCGGCGGGTATCGAAGCCTGGGTGCGACAGACCCCCTAGGGATCTGCTCGGTCCCCTTTCCGCACCCTCCTGGCCCACTACCATTGCCCAAGACGGCTTGAGTAGTTGCGTATCACGCAAATCATCGAAACCCTGAATTCTTTATTCGCTGGTGAATTCAGAGGTCAATAATTTATCGCGGACTAGATTTGGACTAAAATTCCGACCCCTTGATCAGGGTCTAA
>JAQCHG010000491.1 GCA_027619675.1 Cyanobacteriota bacterium | reverse complement strand
ATTTCCCCCAGCAGGCCGTAAACGCGCTCCTCCGCTGGGGTGGCCGGGATGGTGGTCTGGGCTAGGGGCACCACGACGCGATCGGTCATCTGCTGCCCGGTCTGACCCCGCACATCCTCCTTGAACCGCATCAAATAAAACCCCCGGATGTCGTCGGCATCGTACTCCCGGTAGCGGGGGTCGGGAATCGCCGAGGGATCCAGCAGGGAAATCAGCCGTCCAAAGGTTTCTCGTTTGCCGTTATGGGGGGTCGCCGTAGTCAGCAGGAGGCTGTCAGTGCGGCGAGACAGCAATCGCGCCAGTCGGTGGGCCTGGTGATTTTCCGGCACGCTAGCCCCGGCCACGTTGTGGGCCTCATCAATCACCACCACATCCCAACGAGTCTCTTCTAAGAAATGGCGGTAGCGTCCAGCATCCTTGAGGGTGTCGATGCTGATGATGATGCGGTGATAAACCTCAAAGGGATTCTTGTTGGTGGGAATTTTGAGCCGCAGCTTGGCAATGCCCTGGGAGTCGAGACGCACCAAGGGAATGTTGAAACGATTCCACAACTCTGCCTGGAACTGGGTGAGCATCGACTTTTTGGCCAATACGAGGATGCGATCGGCCCGCCCCCGCCGCATCAACTCCGTTAGCACCATCCCCACCTGAATGGTCTTCCCCAAGCCCACTGTGTCTGCCAGCAATAGCCGGGGCCGCAACTGTTCCAAGGCCCGCTTCACCGTCGTAATCTGAAACGGCATCGGGTCAAACGCCCCCAACCCCTCCAGGTCAGGGGTCTCCCCTGCCGCTGGCATCTGCCGTAATTGCGCCTCCAAAAAGAGCTTGGCTTTGCGAAACCCTTTGGAATCATCGGCCACGAGCCGAGTCTTGCGCGGATCAACAGGCTCAATGACATCAAGCTGGGTGAGGAATACGGCCTGATGCCCTCGCACCAGATCATCAACCCCCACCACCTGCACCGCGTGCTGGGTGCCACTGTCATTAGCGGCATCGATCCGCTGCACCAACCATTCTGCATCCCGGCACAGCACCCGCATACCGGGGGCGATCGACAGGGGCGTTGCCATCAATCAAAGTCCTCTGGGTTTAGGTGCTGGGCCGATAATCCCGCCAAGGTGAGGCAGGCATTCAACACCTCCACATCATCTTCAAAGCCAATGGGAGAGTCAAAGTCGGGATCATCATCATCCACTTTGGCAAAGTACAACATCGCCCCTTTGAGCCAGGGCACGGCGGCGGGGGAAAGCTGTTCCCAGCCAGCCACCAGTTGCCCATAGAGGGTGGCCAAGGCATTGGCCAGTGCCAAGTTCACCATCGGATTAGTGGCGGCGATCGCCGCTGCTCGCTCACGGTGAGCCCGCACTTGCTCAAGCAATTGCGAGGGAGTAAGCGGGGTGGCCTGGGTCGCAGCAGCCATCAGCGCCGCCGCCAGGCGACGATCTAGCCCCTCTGGCGGGTCAGTACAACTAAGCTGCTGGGCGTCTTCCATGGTTGCAATCCCTGAAGATGAGCATAATCTAGGGTGCCCGGAGTCCGTTTAAGCTGACTTTCCCCGACCGCTCAACAGCAAAGAGTTGAAATTGTTGAACAGAGTTGAACCGATTTCAACACCCTCAAAGCCTTACAGCACAAGAGTTTTATCTACACTGTCGAAAAGTTGAAAGATTGTGCAGCACTATTTTTCTACACCTTTTCCCGCTCTAGTGAGGTGCAAATTTAGGACTGAAGCCCTTCCTCTTCAAGGCTCGTGCGTACCTCACCAGTTTTGGAACTGCTGTATGCACCAGTCAGGTGACCCCGCATCACTCCCCGAATTGGAAGGACCATCTGTTTTTTGAGCAAAATTTGGGCATTTTTATGAGCTGTAGCTGAAAGTGCTGCGGGGCAAGGCTCTCAGAAACTACAGCTCCGACTTGAAATCGGATGTCCCAAAAGGACCGTGGGTTCGAATCCCACCCTCTCCGTTGATACATAAGGGTTTCACCCCTGAAGCAATCAGAGCCCCTGCCTCAAGGCACAGGGGTGCTGTCTCAACGGCAAACCAAGTGATGGTAAAAGTAGCTGGCCTTGTTGCCCTGGGCCATATCGTCAGCCGGGGTGCAGCCCTGAGCGGTCAAGTCAGGGTTGTGGCGCAGCATCCATAGGTCAAAGGGGCGGGGCTGCGGGGTCAGGGCCAGGGCGAGGCGCTGATCGATGGATACCGAGTTGGGATCATCGGGGTTCCAACCAATGGCTACAAACTGGGGTGGGGTTGACCAGCCGCTATCGACTTGGCTGGGGTGGAAGTGGCGATGGAGTTCCCAGAGGATGCTGAGGTACTCAATGCCCACCACCTGACCGGGCTGGTGCAGGGGCTCCACTGTGCCCAGCACGATGGGGTGGGAGGAGTGTTCCTGCACAAAGGGTACAAATCGCTCTGGGCCATACACCTTGGGGATGGCCAGATTCAGGCTGACCAACAGACCACAGATCCCCGTCAGCAGGGCGATCGCCTGCGCCCAGCGCCGCCCCGGCAGCCACCAGCGCAAAAAGACTTGCACGCTACCCATTTGGGGATCAGGCGGGGGAGCGGACGGGGAATCCGCTGGCGGATGCCAGAAGGGTGCGACCATCCCCGCCATGGCCACAATCAAAGCAGGGTAGTAGATAAAGCTGTAGCGAATGCCTCGGGTAATGTCGGCCCCGTAGCCGTAGCACAGGGCGGCAATCAGCAGGGCCATGCCCCCCAAAAAGCTGCCCACAATCCGCAACCCTTGGCGACCCTGGGGCTGCTGCCACAGGTGGTGACCCGCTGACCAAAGGCTAGGTCCTAACCCCACCAAAGCCGTCAGCAACCCCAGGCCAAAGATACCCATGGCCACCAGATGCAGGGGATGGGTGGCAAAGAACATCAAGGGGGTCCAAAACACCTGGAGGCCCGTGGCCAGCAGTTGCAGCACCGGGCTAATCCAGGCCCGAGGGTCAGACAAATCCACCTGCAAAATGGC
>JAQCHG010000490.1 GCA_027619675.1 Cyanobacteriota bacterium | reverse complement strand
TCGTCCTGGTCACCACCGCCGGCCTCGTCCGCCGCACCGTTCCCTTAGATCGCGTCGAACTCAACCGCGTCATCGCCGCCTTCCGCGCTGACCTCACCAACCGCTACAGCGACCCCCGCCCCAACGCCCAGCAACTCTACGACTGGCTCATTTCCCCCCTCGTAGCGGATTTGGAGGAGGCCGGAGCCGAAACCATCCTCTACGCCGCCGATGGTCAGTTACGGTACATTCCCCTGGCAGCGCTGTATGACGGCGACCAATGGCTCACCGATCGCTTCACCATCAACCACATCACCGCCGCTTCCTTGACCGACTTTTCCCAAGCCGAAGCCGCCCCCCTCAACATTCTGGCCGGAGCCTTCCCCGCCCAAGACCTAATCATTGACGTGGCGGGGGAAGAGCGCTGGTTCAGCGGACTGCCCTTCGCCCAAGCCGAAGTGGAGAACTTGCAGGCCAATCTACCGGGTACCCAAGCCTTCTTTAGTGCCGGGTTCAATCGACAGGCGATCGAACCCCGCTTAGCGGACCATACGGTGATTCATCTGGCCACCCACGGCACCTTCCGCTCCGGCCATCCCAACGACTCCTTCATTCTGCTGGGGGATGGCGATCGCATCACCCTCTTCGACCTCGATCAGTGGGATCTGCCCAATGCCTCACTGGTGGTTCTCAGCGCCTGCGAGACGGCGGTGAGCGGGCCGGAATTGGGCACGGGGGAGGAGATTCTGGGGTTTGGCTATCAGATTCAGCGGACAGGGGCGCGGGCAGCGATCGCCTCATTGTGGACCGTCAGCGATGGCGGCACCCAGACGTTGATGGATGCGTTTTATCTAGCCCTACAGAATGGCTACCCCAAAGCGGAGGCGTTGCGGCGATCGCAGCAGGCGTTGATTGCCGATGACCTGGCCTTGGTAGGGGGTGCGGGGGAGGTACGGGCGATCGCGCGGCCCACGGCATTAGGGGGCGATCGTTCCATTCCACTGCCGGGGTACAGCCATCCCTACTACTGGGCACCGTTCATCCTCATCGGTAATGGGCTGTAGTGATGTCGTCAGCGGTGGGGGCCAACAGGGCTAGCACCTCGTCGCACCAGGCGATCCAGTCCTGCTCGTAGCGTAGGCCCCGCCGTAGGGTGAGATAGCGGTATTGCTCCTGGCGGGGTGGATTGGGGTGGACCTGGTATTGGGCCTCCATGGCTTGATAGCGCATCAATTGATCGAGATGGCCTTGGCGGCGGCGGCGCAGTTCCGCCACCAACTGGGCCTGGGGCATAAACGCCCCCGCCAGCACCTTTACCAACAAGTCTTCGCGGATGGGGGCGGGCTCCGTTGGCTCAGGATACCAGCGAGCCAGTTCTGCCTGCCCCGCTGGCGTGATGCGGTACACCTTCTTATCCGGCTTCCCCGCCTGGGGAATGAGATCAAAGCTGACCCAACCCGCCACCTCCATCTTCCCCAACTCCCGGTAAATCTGCTGCTGACTGGCCTTCCAGTAGCAACTGACGGATTCTTCAAACCGTTTGCTGATGTCGTAGCCCGTGGAGGGCTGCTCTGACAGCACGGTGAGGATGGTGTGGGCGAGGGCCATGGGAACACGTTGACATACTCAATATGTTGAGTATAGGCTACGGGCAGATATCCAAAAGTTTGGATATCAAAAAGTTGGATGTCAACAGCTTGAATATCTTCCCCAGGTTTTGCCATGGTTGCCCATCTCCAACCCATCCTCAATGCCCCGCCCCCCCCATCAGCGGAGGCGGATACCCAGGGGGCTGTCCCAGCCGTCAGATCTCGGCGGCGCTGGCGGCGATTCTGGTGGCTGCCCCTGGCGATCGCCCCCCTCACCCTAGGCGGGGTCTACCTGTGGCAAACCCGGTTTGCAGACGCTCCAGTGGTGCAGGCGGCGGTGCTCACCGTCAATACCCTGACCGCCAAGCGGGTTAGCCAGTACGACATCCAGCGGCAATACAGCGGCGAACTGGTGGCCCAACGGCGCAGCGACCTGGGGTTTGAGCGCCCCGGCACCGTGGTCAGCCTGTGGGTGGATGAGGGCGATCGCGTAGTGGCGGGCCAACCCCTCGCTCAGCTAGACCTGCAAAGTTTAGACGTACAGCGGCAGCAACTCCTGGCCCAGCGCCAGGAAGCCCAGGCCCAATTGCAGGAACTTCAGGCGGGGCCGCGAGTCCAAAACATTGCTGCCGCCGAAGCCGCCGTGGGGGACTTGCAGCAGCAGTTGGCCTTGGCCCAGTTGCAGCGCGATCGCCGCGCTGACCTCTACGACCAAGGGGCGATTTCCCGCGAAGAACTGGATCAGCAACGCTTCAACACCAGCGCCCTCGAAAACCGTTTGGCCCAGGCCCAGAGCCAGCTAGATGAACTGCGGGCTGGCAGCCGCCCCGAGCAGATCGACGCCCAACTGGCCCGCCTCGCCCAAATTGACGCCAGCTTGCGCCAGATAGCCGTGGACCGCAGCAAAAGCATCCTCACCGCCCCCTTTGATGGCCGCATCAGCGCCCGCGCCGTGGACGAGGGGGTCGTGGTCAGCGGTGGCCAAACCGTCCTCAGTTTGGTGGAAGCGGGTCCCCTAGAGGCCCGCGTCGGGTTGCCCCCCGATATTGCCGATACCCTCACCCCCGGCACGACCTATCCCGTCCAGGTGGGCAATCGCACCGTCACCGCCACCCTCACCGCCCTGCTGCCAGAACTGGACAGCGCCAGCCGCACCGTCACCGCCACCCTCACCCTCTCCGGTGCCGACTTAACCGTGGGGGAAACGATCCGGCTTCTCCTCAACGAAACCCAACCCACCGACGGTTTCTGGCTGCCCGCCACCGCCCTAGTGCCCGACGATCGCGGCCTCTGGTCCGTCTATGTGCTGGGGGATACCGTCCCAAACACCCCCCAGCAATTCACCGTAGCCCGCCGTCAGGTGGAGGTGCTGCACACCGAAGGGGATCGGGTTTTGGTACGCGGCACCCTGCAACCGGGCGATC
>JAQCHG010000489.1 GCA_027619675.1 Cyanobacteriota bacterium | reverse complement strand
CCGATCTAAGACCACCTCGGTAATACCCGCCGCCATCAGGGTCGCTAGCACCCCGTCATCCACCCAGCCCAGAATCGGGATGACATCGGGGGACAGATCTATGGGACTGATGAGATAGAGGAGAGAGCCTAAAATCACCACCCAACGGGCGACGGGATGGCCCAACAGGGCGGGGTACAGACGTTGAAACATAGGGGTTGTATTAGGTAGAGAAATGCTGTGTCCGTTCAGATCCGAATGTTCATGGGTAGGGAATTGCCGCCCACAGGCAACCCTGGCGGTCGTTTTACCGACTGCTGCTGTCGGGGTTTTTGCTGATCCTATGGAAGATAGGGCTGATCCTATGGTGGCAAACCCCCGCGTCACCGTCTTTTTAGCGATAGCGATCAAGGTCATCATGGGTCGAGCCATCGTCACGAAAAATCGTTGCGAAATGCCTCTGATATGACGATCTGGCCCACAAAGAGCGGCATCTTATAATGAAAGCCCCCTAATGCTATATCCAGTTTCCCTAGAGGTTGTTATCAATTAACGCAAGATGCCTTGTTGTACAACGGCTACAGCCCCTAGCCAAGGAACCGAGGCGGGCGCGGTTATGCCTACCCAGCAAGGCTTTCACCTGGAATTGATGACGCACCCTAGTCTCTTGAAACAGCGCCCCAATGCCCATTGGCTGCTGGACCTAGTGGGTTTCACCTATGGGTTACGGATTTTGCCCCGGCCTAGGGTTAGGTCTGATGTGTAGCGCTCTGTGAAAAGCATTGTGTAATCCTCCAGTAGCCTCTCGGGCATCCTGGCGTCTACTCCCGTTGTCAACCCTGTGTCTGACTTAGGTCCTGATCCGGTACGCTACGCCCAATCTTTTGGCCAATCCTCCGGCCAATCAGAGGATCCTAACGGTCATTCCCAACATTGGGGCCATCCATTTATTGGCCCAGACACGGATGGACTCCATGCCCTCTTGGCGGCGGTAACCGATGGTATTTGTGTGTTAGCCGCTGAGGGGCGTTTGATCTATGTCAATCCTGCGGCGATCGCCCTGACTGGATATCCCTCCCTGGCCGCTTGCCTGCAATCCCCCCATGCGCCTTGGGATCACGTCACCGTGGTGGATGAAGCCGGGGAACCGCTGGCCCCCACGGCGTTACCCACCCAACGGATTTTGGCGGGGGAAACCTTGGTGGAGCAGGTCCTGGGCTGTCAACATGCCTCGGGACAGGTGTATTGGTGCCGGGTTAAGGGACACCCCATTGTGGATCGTCAGCATTGCCCTAATCTGGTGTTGCTGATTCTGCAAGACATCACCCGCGAACGGCAAATTATTGACAAGTTACGCAATCGCGATCGCCAAATTCGGCAAATTACCGATGCGGTCCCCAGCATGATTGCGTACCTCGACACCCAAGAACAGCACCACTACGTCAACCAAGCCTATGCCCGAGGCTTTGAGCGATCGCCGGAAGCCATTCTGCACCATTCCCTAGCCGAAGTGGTGGGGCCAGTGGTCTATCCCCAACTCCAGCCCTCCCTACCGACGGTGTTGTCGGGTAAAACTGTCACCTTTGACCTGCCCTTGGTGGATCGGCACGGGCGATGGTGTTACAAGCACGTCACCCTCTTGCCCCATACCGTTGGGGAAGCGGTGGTGGGGTTTTACACCCTGCTCCACGACATTACCGCCCACAAGCAGGCGGCGGATTTGCTGCAAGACCATGCCGATCACTTTCGCTATGCCTTGGAAGGGGCCGAAGTGGGGAGTTGGCACTGGAATTTGGTGACGGGGGAACTGACCTGGTCCCAACAGCAGGAGATTTTGGTGGGGCTGCGGCCTGGCAGCTTTGATGGCACCGTCGAGACCTTTTTGGCACGGGTGCATCCCGACGATCGCCCCGCCCTGGTGTCCCATCTGGAAACGGCCCAGGCCCACTTGCAGCCGATCAAGACGGAGTTCCGGGTAATCACGCCTAAGGGGCAAGACCGCTGGCTCAGCATCCGGGGGCAGATTTTCTACAATGCAGACAAACGTCCCCATCGCATCGCCGGGGTCACCTTTGACATCACCGCCCAGCGCACCGCTGAGGCCCTGCTGCATCACCAGGTTGATCGCGAACGACTGGTGGCCAAAATTGCCCAGGACATTAGTCAAGGGCAAGATCTCCAAGCCATTCTGCAACGCATTTTGGGGGATGTGCGCGCCTTTCTCCAGGTGGATCGCCTCGCTATTTTGGACTTGCAGTCCACCATGCAGGGCAACATCATGGTGGAGGCCATTTCTGCGACGGTGCCCTCGATGCTGCAATGGCAGTTTCGGGATCCGTTGGTGATTGAAGAAAAATACCTGCGGCTGTATCGCCAAGGGCGGTTGGTGGCGGTGAACAACGTCCACGAACAACAGCTACCGACGGCGGCCCTGGCGTTTCTTGCCTACTTTCAGATCCAGGCAGAAATTCTTGTGCCCCTCAGCCAAGAGGGGGATCTCTGGGGGCTGTTGGTGGCCCACCACGCCACCCCCCGCCCGTGGCAGCCGGAGGATATTCGCCTGCTCACCACCTTGGCTACCCAGGTCAGTATTGCGATCCAACGCGATCGCCTGCATCGAGAGCTGACCCGCGCTAACCAGCAACTCACCCGGTTGGCCTATTTAGATGGCCTCACCCAGGTGGCCAACCGCCGTCGGTTTGAGCAGTACATCCACAAAGAATGGCGGCGACTGCTGCGGGAACGGGCTCCCCTGGCGGTGATTATGGCGGATATCGATCATTTCAAGTCCTACAACGACCTCTATGGCCACCAGGCGGGGGATGACTGTTTGCGGCGGGTGGCGGGACTGTTGAGCAGCGCTGTGCAGCGGCCTGCGGACTTGGTGGCCCGCTATGGCGGCGAAGAGTTTGTGGTGGTGCTGCCCCAAACGGATCTGGCGGGGGCGGTGCAGGTGGCTGAGAAAATGTGCAGCTTGGTGCGAATGGATCACGTTCCCCATCGGGGCTGCCCTGACCA
>JAQCHG010000488.1 GCA_027619675.1 Cyanobacteriota bacterium | reverse complement strand
AGCAAACCGTCTTGGACCTCGCGATCGCTCCCTAGACAGGTTTTGCCTGCTGTCCTCAGTTCCCTATGCCCCCAGCTAACCCAAGACAATCGGCACATCATGGCCGCCGTTATACCGCAAGGGCGCTGACGTTAATGTAGGGCAGCCCCTAAGGGGATTGTTCGGAATGTGAATATACCGCCGTAGGTTGACGTCGAGGTACGAGACCCAACAGTTTGAGCAGGTAGTTTCTTCTTCAGCGATCGCCTAAGACCGCATCATGCCTGGGGTATGCCATCCACCCAAGGCAGCAGCGGCCCTCAGGCGGAAAGAATTTTGCGCCACCAAGCATCTTTACGCACATCCACAAACTGCTGGCAGGCGGCGCACTTACGAATGCCGCGCACACCAATGTGCTTGAGATGGGTGTGACCACAGTGGGGACATTGGGGCTTTTGTTGAGCCATGACACTACCGCTGGAAAACGCTGTCGATATCTACGGTGTTATCGTGCAATTTTCCAGAAGCGGCTGGCTTGGCTGACAGTACGGAAGATGGCACAACCGTTACCCCCAGATGGGGGAAGCTTACGTACCTCCACGGTTGTTTGCCCGCCGCTGCTCTGCAAACCAAAGGGCAGGGATGTCACGACATCCCTGCCCTTCGCAAAAAGCTTGACAATTTTCTAAACCACAAGATTGAGTCTTGCTGGATCAGTTTTGCTTCAACCGTCAACTAACGATGAGGCCCACTGCCTACTCTTCGTCGCTGCTTTCTTCTTCATCAGAGGGGTAGTAGAACCCTTTGGAGCGACCGGTCAAAACGGACTTCCCTTGGGACAATGCTTTTTGAGCCTGGAGCGCTGCCGTGTGCTTCCAGTGCGCCTTGCGCATATTTCGCTTAGATTTAGAAGTTTTCTTCTTAGGAACCGCCATGGCTAACCTAGATGGGCTGCTGACAACCTTTCTATAGTACCACTGCAAGCCGGGGGCACTGCAAGTTATTTTTAAGGCTGTCGGCAGTTCAAGCCCAAAGCCTGGCTAGGCAAGGGGTCCAGCCCTGAGGGGAGGGGTTGGCAGGGGCGGGGCCATGCGGACTGGGTAAAGATTGCGGCGTTGAGCGTGAGTCAATGCCGCGCCTTAGCTCCCTAAAGCCCCAGCAGGAGGGCGGCACTGTCGTAATAGGTGGCCCAATATTGGGGATCGGGGCGATCGCGCCATTCATTGCGGGTCACCTGCACATCCATGATGGGGACAGAGATCCCTTGGTTTTCCCCCACGACAGTGATAATCACCTCAGTCGTCAGCAAGTCGGCATCTAGGGCACGCTGCACCCCTGCCCGCGCAATGATTTCTGCCCGCCGCAGGAAGTTTTCGTAATCTTCCCCTGGATCGCGATAGATAAAGAGGCTGACCCGAGCCGTGTAGGCATAGGCGGCATGGGGGGTTGCTAACATGGCGGCGGTGGCCATGGAGCCGCTGCTCATCAACAGAGCCACTAATCCCCAACTGGTGAAGGGCATCCGAGGCCGCGATCGCGGCATGGGAAGGGGAACCGGGGCGGGGCGACGGTGATGGAACATAACGGTGCTCCCAATGGGGAAGGTAAGGGCTGGAGGGGGGTGAACTAGACCGGATCGGGAACCTGCGGCAAAAAAACAGATCAATGGCCATCGCTAGGTAGCATCATCCAGGGAAGGCAAGATCCCGGTTGAGCAAGGGTTGCAGCCCCTGGCCAGATTGTAGGCGCGGACGCGGCAATACCCATCTTTGATGACGATGACGCGCCCGAGGGCCGGGAAGTGCCATCCCTGTAATCCTGTCGAAGAACGTTAAGGGTGCCAGGGGACGGGCAGGGCCAGCGTTCAAATCCATTTGACCGCCTTAACAATAGCTATCCCCCGAAAAATCGTCAATTGAGTCGGGGGCAGCGATCGCCCTCCTCCCCATCGGTGTCACCCCCATCTATGAATGACGCGCTTTAGGACTCGGATCACCCCAGGTCATCCTCTGGCTTTGCCCATCCTGGCCCCCCGTGGGATTTCGCCAGGTCTTGTGGTATCGTCTGGTGTCACATTCGCTAGGGTAATAGGCGTTCTGGTGCTGATCTCGACACCGCCAGCAGCAGGGCGATGCATTCCCCTCTGAAGTTTCCTTTCTTCCTGTGATTCCCCATGGCTAATCAGTGGGCACTCCTCGTTGGCATCAACCAGTACACCGCTTTACCGCCGTTGATGTATGCCCAGGCCGATGCGGTCGGGTTACGCAACTTCTTTGTGGATGAGGTGGGCATCCCCGTCGATCGCTGCCCGCTGCTAACGGATTTATCCGCTGCCATTGAGCCCTACGCCCATTACCCCCTGGCCCAAACCCTGCGATCGCAGATCACCAGCCTGTGCGAGGCCCAAGTGCAGCCGGGGGATACCCTGTGGGTGTTCTTCAGTGGTTACGGCTTCCACGCTGGGGGACAGGATTATCTCTTACCCATTGATGGCGACCCCGCCCAACTGGATACCACTGCCCTGGCCCTGCCTTGGCTGTTGAAGACGTTAAAAGGGGCCAAGACTGACCAAATCCTGCTGGTGCTGGACATGAACCGCAGCCAGGGGGCGATGGGGCGGCAAAATCTGGGGCAGCAGACCACCGCCTTGGCCCAAGACTTTGGTATCCCGCTGTTGCTGGCCTGTCAGCCCCAGCAGGCTTCCCATGAGACCATGGCGGTGCGCCACGGGCTGTTTACCCAAGCCCTGCTAGAGGGGATGCGCTACCACGGTTGTGTAACGGTGTCGCAACTGGCGGCCTATGTGGGCGATCGCGTCCCCGAACTGAGCCAACACCATTGGCGGCCCCCCCAGCATCCGGTGGCGGTGCTGCCCGCCGCCCACAAATTCATGATGGTGCTGCCCCCAGAGGCGGTGAATCGTCTCCCCATGACGGAAAAAGCCGCCGCCAGCCCTGAGTTCACCTCAGCCTTAGCGGTGGCCCCCACCCCCGCTGAAACTGCCCCGGCCCCGGCCCCCCC
>JAQCHG010000487.1 GCA_027619675.1 Cyanobacteriota bacterium | reverse complement strand
GTTTTGGTCTGGTCATTCAAACTCACCATGCGGATGCCCAGGTAAGGGTGATCCACTCGGCCCGTCGCCACCAACTGCTCGGCAATGCGCTCCACCGAGTTGATGGGGATGGCAAAGCCAATGCCCTGGGCGTCTTGGATGATGGCGGTGTTCATGCCGATCACCTCACCCCGCTCATTCAGCAAGGGACCGCCAGAGTTGCCGGGGTTGATGGCAGCGTCGGTTTGGATGAAGTCCACCCGTTTATCCGCCACCCCCACCTGGCCGCTAGAACGGCCCGTGGCGCTGACAATGCCGACGGTAACGGTGTTGTCTAGGCCGAGGGGATTGCCGATCGCGATCGCCCATTCGCCGGGTTGCAGGCGATCGGAATCGCTGAGGGCAACGGTGGGCAGATTCTCCGCCTCAATGTCGATCACCGCCACATCCGTCACCGGGTCAGTGCCCACCACCCGGCCTTCAAAGCTGCGGCCATCCTTGAGGGTGACCTGCACCGTGTCGGCCCCATCCACCACATGGGCATTGGTGAGAATGCGACCATCGGTGCTGACGATAAAGCCAGAACCGACCCCCTGTTCTACCCGCTGCTGGCCGCCCTCGGGCATAGTGCCAAAGAACTGGCGGAAGGCAGGGTTGCGGAAAATATCCGGCACCTGGGTGGTGACCGTGCGGGAGGCATCAATGCGGACCACAGCAGGCCCCACCTGCTGCACGATATTGGCCACAAAGCTAGAGGAGGTGGGGGCAACGGCGCTGCCGCTGGGGCCATTCACCGCCCCCGGCACGATGGACTGAGCCTGGGCTAACTCCGCTTGGGGTTGGATCGCTTGCAGAGCTCCGGTGCCAGCGGTGGCGAGGCCCGCCCCCAATAGCACCAACAACAGGGATTTCCCAGTGCGCTGTATCCACCGGGCGGGCTTGGGACGGGGCTGATCAGAAAGGGAAGAGGTCATGGTTGTAGGGCGATCGATGGCAATGACGGTTTCAATTGCTTCCACTGTAGGCAGGGGGTTTGACCTGCCCATGACTCGGGTATGAACTCTCTGTGATGAAGCCCAAATGGGTCCCGGCAGGATGCCTAGAGGGTCGTTTCAGCCCTGGGACATCCCGAAGCAATGCTGAAAAAAACTTCACAACCGTGACAAATTCCGGTCCTTTCCCCTAAACTCTCCCCTTAGTGGAGATCAAACTCTCCCCTTAGTGGAGAGTGGGTAGTTTGTCGTTTGCTGAGTCGAGTTGACCCTTACGCAAAATGCCCCCGAATGCTCGGTGTTCTGCTGAGGCAAGGGGCTTAAGGCCCTTGTTTATCGGTGTGGCTGCGTAAGTCCTGTTGAGTGCTATTAGAGGAGAACCCATGAAGCTATTTGTGAGTGTGTTGTTGGGCTGGGCCTTGGCGGTGGTGGCTTGGGTGTCACCGGTGTGGGCGGCGGATACGGCCCACGGTGCCCAGGTATTTGCCAGCAACTGTGCCGCCTGCCACATCGGCGGCGGCAACGTGGTCAACGGGGCCAAAACCCTAAAAATTGACGATTTGAACAAATACGAAATGGCCTCCATCGAGGCGATTAAGACCCAGGTCACCAATGGCAAAGCCGCCATGCCTGCGTTTCTAGGACGCCTCACCCCAGAGGACATCGACGATGTGGCCCACTATGTACTGGAAAAAGCTGAGCAGGGCTGGTAAGCCTAATTTCGGAGCTCGGAATTACACAGTCTGGACTGGGCGCAGGACTCTGCCCCCTCACCGCCAATCAAGGAATGGTGCCAGTGCCCAGACTTGTCAGAATTCCCGGACCCCTTGGGCCGGGGTGGGGCGCTGGTGGCTGGCCCTGATGCTAGCGGCTACCGTCGTCCTGGGGTTAGGACAGGGGGCGATCGCCGCGCCCCCATCCCCCAGTCTCCCAACCACCGCCTTTGACCAGGGCCGCATCGCCCTGGAACGGGGGGACTACGGCACAGCGGCGGCGTATTTGGACCAGGCCCTTGACCAAGGGGATCATCGGGCGACGGTCTATCGCTACCGCTGTGCCGTGGCGGTGCAGCTCGGGGATGCCGCTGGGGCGATCGCCCCCTGCTCCGCCGCCATCCAGGCTGATCCCCAGGTGCCCCAGCCCTACCTCTATCGGGGGTTGGCCCATTACCGCCTAGGCCACCAGGGGGCCGCCCATGGCGACTTGACCGCCTACCTCAAGGCTCGCCCAGGGGATAGCATCGCCCGCTACAACCGGGGGCTGGTGGCCTTTGCCCAGGGGGACTATGGGGCGGCCATTGCCGACTACCACACCGCCCTAGCCCAGCCGGATCAGCTCGATCCCACCGCCTTGGCCCAGGTGTTTAACGACCTGGGGTTAGCCCATTTGGCCCAGGCCCAGCCAGCGGTGGCCCGCGCCTATCTAGACCAGGCCATCGCCCTGGATGGGGACAACCTGCGGGCCTACTTTAACCGGGGCTGTGTCTGCCATCACCAGCGCCAATATGCCGCTGCCCTGGCGGATTTTGAGCAGGTGTTAGCCCGAGATCCCACCCATGCAGAGACCTACCTGAACCGGGGTAAGGTCCGCCAGCAACTGGGGGATACCGCTGGGGCGATCGCCGATTGGCACCAGGCCGCCGACTATTTCGCCGCCCAGGGCCAAACAGCGGGCTATCACCAGGCCCAGCAACTACTGCGCCAGCGCTCAACCCCCGCCATGGCCCTGGGGTAAGGGTGGGGATTTGACCGAATTTTTGACATTGTTTGGACCTTGAAGGCCAGGACTGTAATGACCGTTTTCAAAAATCGTAGAACCATGGGCCGTCTATACCGCTGGTCTGGTTTGGGGGCGATCGCGATCGCCCTGCCCCTCACCGTAGCCACCGTGGGCTCTCACCTCAGCGCCCACGCCGATACCGGCCACGGGGATCATGGGGACACCCATACCCCCGCCCCCCATCCGGCCCCCCATGGGGATAGCGACGGTCATGGGGATAGCCACGGGGATAGCCATGGCCACGGCACCCTCGAAATC
>JAQCHG010000486.1 GCA_027619675.1 Cyanobacteriota bacterium | reverse complement strand
CTTGATTTTCTTGAAGATCTGGAATATGCAGCAATTCCAGCGAAGCCAAAAATTGCTCAGGGCTCACCCCTTCCCGAGGTGCCATTCGTTGGGCAGCGTCCTGAGGGTTTTCATCTAGGTAGTCGAGAGCCAAAAACCAACCCTGAATCAGTTTCTCTAGGGCCGATTTTTGATTTTTGATAACATGTTCGGGGACAACCAAAACATCGACTATTTCCCCAGGGATTTGGGTGCTATCGAACACTAAATTGGCCCCTTGATTTAATAGATTTGATCGCACAGGCTCAAACGTAACTACCGCATCGACCGTCCCCTGTTCAAAGGCATATTCATGCTCAGATATACCTAGAGATACAATTTGCAGATCTGATGTAGATAATCCAACCTGCTCTAGAGCCCGCGCAATTACAAATGCGCCCAAAGCATTAGACTCTACCCCTACCCGTTGCCCTTTCAGATCGGTCAGGGTCTTGATATATGGCTGGGTTACAATGGCATCGCCGCCATTTGATACATCAGTAATAAGGACTACGCGGATATCAGGATTGGTTTCCGCGAGAGATAATGTTTCATCTAGCGTTAAGGCCGCAACCTCTAGATCGCCATTGCGTAGAGCCCGACTCACCTCAGTTGCGGAAGGATAATCTAATAGTTGAATTGAGCTATGATCGTAATAGCCAAGATCCCTCGCCAAAAACAGGCTTTCATACCCAGGCCATATGTTACAACCAACTCTTAAAGGTTGGTTTTGGACTTGGATACAGCCACTAAAGAACACTAGTAGAAAGGCGATAGCAGCGAAAGTAAGACACTTTCTAAAACGGTTTGCCACTGCTACAGTTTTCCCTTTGGCGAATTTTGATAATAATATTAAGACCACAACCGTGGATTGAAGCAAAACACAGTGATCTACGTCTACTTTGAGAGAGGAGCGTTCCACTGTGGCCCAAGCTTGCTCGGGGAGATGAGGACTGTAGTGGAACGCCCCCTTTGAGAGAGGGGTTCGGAGCGAATGCTTTTGTTGATTTTAAAGCGCCATGTATGCTAACAGCATCAGGGATGTTCGGGGAGTACTCACGGATGACCCATACGTAGTTCTGAGGAGCACCCGCTACCTCGGTATGGGCGATTGCAGGGGGATGCTGACACCCAACCGAATGAACCGTCACCTGGATAGCACCGGAAGATCTGAAAAGAGCAAACGGTATCACCAGGAAAATCGGCCATATAGAATAACCCTAAAGCCTTGTACCATAAGCCCCACAGGAATTTTTGAGCACTTGGCAGATTCGCACCAAAAGCAATCTTGCTTAATGAAAAGCAACCCTAATCCCGCAGCAAAGCAGCCGATTGACATGACTGTGGGGTTAAGTGAAGCTACTGTTCTATTGATTTTTTTTGTTTAAGGGATAGTGTCGTTGCAAAAAAGATCGTGCTGTGAATTGGTCGCCCACCTCCCCATCCAACGTTGCCGCCAGCAACGCCGCCAGCATCACCCGATATTGGGGGCCGGGAGGATAGCCCAGCGCCCGCAGGTCATTGCCATCGAGGGGAGCCCGCACCTGGGACCAGTGCATCAGATAGCGCCAAATTTCCTGCCCCACCTGCTTGGGGTGGCGCACGCTCACCAGCATCAGGGTGCCAAGGTCATAGGCGAAAAGGATCTCCACCACCTGACTGGGGCGATCGCACCCCGGCAGCGCCGCCAACAGAGCCGATTCCGCCGAGGCAAAGTGGCTGAGGCGCTGGATACTGTCGGCGGGCAGTTGCAGGTTGGTGGCGACGGTGGCGCGGGGATTATCTGGCATGGCCCCACGATCCGTGCCGGGGGGAATCGCCAAAATCAGCACCTCCAGCCGCATTTGCCAGGGGGTGAGGCTGGCGAGGGCCGGAATCTGGGCCATCCAACGGCTGACCCGGCGCATCTGGTGCCAGAGGCGATCGCTCAGCTTCAAGTCAGGGTGCAGGCACACCAGCGCCCCCAGGCGATCCAGCAGGGCCAGGGCCGCCTGCCAATAGGGAGCCTCTAAAATCAGCTTCAACTCCGCCTTGAGTCGAGTTTGTAGGGCGGGTAGACGGGCCATCTCCTGCTGTAGTCGGGTGTAGATACCGCTATGGATGGCGTGGTGAATAAATCCTTCTGTTTGGGCGTCTAGGGTGAAATCTAGCCGCACCGCAAACCGCACCGCCCGGTAAATGCGGGTGGGATCTTCAATGAAGCTGTTGGCGTGGAGTACCCGTACCTGCCGCTGCGCCAGATCCAACCGTCCCCCAAAAAAGTCCAGCAGCAGCCCGGCCCGAGGGGGGGTTAGGCGAATGGCCATGGCGTTGATGGTGAAGTCCCGCCGATAGAGGTCCTGGCGAATGGAACTGGCTTCCACCTCGGGGTTGGCGGCGGGGTAGGGATAGAATTCCGTGCGGGCGGTGGCGATGTCGATCATCAAGCTGCCTTGCCCCGTGGCCCCCTCCCCATGCCACACCAGGGCCGCCGTCTGGAAGCGGCCATACACCTGCAAATCCGCCTCGGGGAACTGGCGCTGCACCGCCTGGGCCAACCAGGCCCCGGCCCCCTCCCGCAGGTCCGTACCCGCCCCATCCACCACCAGATCCACATCCTTCAAATGCAGGGGCTCCGACGCGGGCGTTAGGAACAGGTCCCGCACGGCACCGCCCACCACGTACAGGTGCCAGTTCTGGGCTGCGGCGATCGCGGCGATCGCCCCCAAAATCTCCCCCAGGCGCGGCTGCAACCGCTGGGCCAGTTGCGATCGCAGGGCGTCCGGTGACAGCGCTGGCAGCCTGGTTGCCGTCAGGGTAGCGGGACCCTCCCCCCCCGTCTCCATTTGCCGCTGCCGCAGTACATCGGTACGGGTGACCATGCCCACCAACTGCCCCTGCGCCAGCACCGGCAGCCGCCCCACGTCGTAGGTCACCATCAGCGCCTCAATCTGGGGCAGGGGCGTGTCCGGCTCGATGGTTTTCAAATCTGTGGTCATGTAGCCCTTTACCGCGGC
>JAQCHG010000485.1 GCA_027619675.1 Cyanobacteriota bacterium | reverse complement strand
TTAACCGGGCGTAGTGGTAGAGGAAGGAAGAGGTGGGCACGCCCCCGGCATAGTCCCGAAAGGCCCGCAGTTCGGCATCGGCCTGGGGGGTGCCGATGTGGGTGCAGGTGTTCAACCGGGCCAGGGGACCGACCCGGTAGATGCCGTCGGGGTAGCCCAACGGCTTGTAGTAGGGGAATTTCAGGTAGGACCAGTCTTCCACCGCTTCCCCCAGGAAGGTTTGATAGTCGTCTTCCCGCAGGTGGTCGGCGACGATATTGCCCTGGCTGTCGGTAAAGCGCAGGTGGCCACCGTAGTGCTCCCATTCCCCATCCCGACCCACCAAGCTCATAAACAGGGAAGGGAATTCCCCAAACACGTTCACTTCCGTTTGCATCGGGCCGGTGATCAGCCCTTTGAAGATGTCCAGGGCTTGGCGCACCGTGGCCAGGGATTCCGGCAGGCGATCTAGAATCCAGGCGCGACCTTCGGCGCTGAGGGGCGATCGCACCCCACCGGGCACGGTCCAGGCGGCGTGGATCTTGCGACCCCCGAGGATTTCGATAATCTGCTGGCCAAACTGCCGCAGACGAATGCCCGCCCGAGCCAGGTCAGGATCGGCGGCAATCAGACCAAACACGTTGCGCTTGGCGGGGTCGCTGTCCCAACCCAAGAGAAAATCGGGGCTACTGAGGTGGAAAAAGGACAGGGCGTGGGACTGGGTGATCTGCCCCAGGTTCATCAACCCCCGCAGCTTGTCGGCGGCGGCAGGGATCTGCACCGCCAGCAGTTTGTCCCCAGTTTTAGCGGCGCAAATCAGGTGGCTGACGGGGCAAATGCCGCAGATGCGGGCGGTGATACCCGCCATTTCTGTGTAGGGACGGCCCTCACAGAATTTTTCAAATCCCCGGTACTCCACCACATGGAAGCGGGCCTCATCCACCGTTCCCCCCTCGTTGAGCAGGATGGAGATTTTGGCGTGGCCCTCAATGCGGGTGACGGGGTCGATGACAACGGTTCTTGGCATGGCGCTTTCCTTACCCAAACTTGATCATTTCCCGCCCAGACATATCAGGGCTTTCCCCCTGAAGCAGAGGCTCTAAGGTGGCGCGGATGCGATCGCTCGACGGCGGGCAACCGGGCATAAAGATGTCGATGGGCACCACTTCGTGGACGGGCAGCACCCGGTCCAGCAATTCCGGCACGATGCCGGGGGCGTGGGGCAGGTGGGGGTTGGTGTCCGCCAGTTCCAGATAGCCGCGCTCTAGGACGGGCTGGGCTCCGTTGCGCAGCAGGTTCCGCATGGCGGGGACGTTGGCGGTGACGGCGCAGTCGCCGAAGGCGATCAGCAGTTGGGTGCGGCGGCGCACGGCGTAAATCAACTCCAGGTTTTCTTCGTTGGCGACGGCCCCTTCCACCAGGCACACGTCCACCTGGTCGGGATAGTGCTTGAGGTCAGAAGCGACGGGGCTATAGACCACCTCCACCAGGTCCGCCAGGTCGATGAGGAATTCGTCCAGATCCAAAAAGGACATGTGGCAGCCGGAGCAGCCCGCCAGCCACACCGTCGCAAACCTTATCTTGTCCATTGCTGTTTCTCCCGTGCGGTGGATAGGAAGGCTAATTTGTCGCGATCGCCCTGTTTTTCGCCCGTGGTGTCCCCTTTGTGGAAGATGGCCCCGGTGGGGCAGGCATCGACGCATTTGCCGCAGGAGGTGCAGGCGTCCACCTCGCCCCAGGGCTGATTGAGGCCCGAGATGATGGTGCAGGCGGCACCGCGATAGCCGATGTCCCACACGTGGGCACCTTCGATTTCGTCGCAGACCCGCACACAGCGGGTGCAGAGGATGCAGCGGTTGTGGTCAATGGCAAAGAGATCGTGGGACAGATCCACGCCGCGATCGGGGAAGCGATAGGGAAAGCGGGAATGGTCCATGCCCACGGCGATCGCCACATCCTGCAATTCGCAGTTGCCATTGGCCACACAGATGGAGCAGACGTGGTTACCCTCGGCAAAAATCAGCTCCACCGTCATGCGGCGATACTCCGCTAGACGGGGGCTGTGGGTCTGCACCACCATGCCTTCGGTGGCCTCCGTCACGCAGGCGGGCAAGAGTTTGTGGATTCCTTCGACCTCCACCAGGCAGAGGCGACAGGCCCCCACGGGGCTGACCCCCTCTAGGTGACAGAGGGTGGGGATGGGGATATCCGCCTCCCGCGCCGCTTGCAGCAGGGACGATCCGGCGGCGATCGCCACATCTTGATCATCAATTTTGAGGGTGATAACGGCCATGGCCTGATCTCCAGGGAATGCCTAACGGGAAGTGGGGACAACTGCCGGAGCCTGACCGTTTAAGTAGGCCGGGGTGACCAGCAGATCTTCGTATTCAGCGCGGAAATACTTGAGGGTGCTGAGCACCGGGTTGGGGGCGGTTTGCCCCAGCCCACAGAGGCTGGTGTCCTGCACCATGGCGCAGAGGGCCTCCAGTTGGGCCAGATCGGCGGCGGTGGCTTGGCGCTTGAGGATTTTGGTCAGCATGGTGTACAGCTGCACGGTTCCGGTGCGGCAGGGGACGCATTTGCCGCAGGTTTCCCCCCGGCAAAACTCCATATAAAACCGGGCGATCTCCACCATGCTGGTGGTGGTGTCCATGACGATCATGCCGCCGGAGCCCATGATCGACCCCAGCGATCGCAGAGACTCGTAGCTGACCGGGGTATCCAGCAGATGGGCCGGGATGCAGCCGCCGGAGGGTCCCCCGGTTTGCACCGCCTTCACCTCACCGTCCGGCACCCCGCCCCCCATGTCCTCCACAATCCGCCGCAGAGACGTGCCCATGGGCACCTCAATCAGCCCGGTGTTGCGGATGTTGCCCGTCAGGGCAAACACCTTGGTGCCCTTGCTGTCGGCGGTGCCGATGCTGGCATACCAATCGCTGCCGTTGCGGATGATCGGGGTGACGTTGGCGTAGGTCTCGACATTGTTGATTAGGGTGGGCTGCCCCCAGAGACCAGAGATGGCGGGATAGGGGGGGC
>JAQCHG010000484.1 GCA_027619675.1 Cyanobacteriota bacterium | reverse complement strand
AGGGTAGTCGCCCTAACCCCACTGACCTGTCTGACCTTAGGTGGAACTTCTCTGCTGGGGTGTTACTCCTATTGCTCACCTTGGCGGGCTTGTTGGGCAACTACTGGAGTTGGTCCCTATTTTTGGGGGTGGATTTTCTCTTTGGCAGTATCGCCAGCTTGCTGATTGGCTACCTGTACGGGCTTGTGCCGGCCACCCTAGCGGCTTTGGTGGTCAGCAGCTATACCTATGTGCTCTGGTCCCACCCCTATGCCATCGTCATTTTTGTCCTAGAAACGGCCTTTGTCACTTGGCAGTTGCGCCAGCGTCGCCTCAACATCGTCACCCTAGACGGGGTGTATTGGTTGGTGTTGGGGCTGCCCTTGGTGTGGCTGTTCTATAGCCAACTGTTGCAGGTGCCCACGGAGTCGGTGGTGCTGATCATGTTGAAGCAGGCCGTCAATGGTCTTTTCAACGCCCTAGTGGCAACGGTCATCATTGCCCTCACCCCCCTGCGCCGCTGGCTGTATCAAAGGCAACCCACCACGCCCCAATTTTCCTTCCAGCAGACCATTGCCACCCTATTGCTGGCTTTTATCTTCTTCCCCACCTTGACGCTCATGGTGCTGAGCAGCCGCGAAGCACTGCAAACCATCGAAACCACAGTTCCCGCCAGTCTGCAATCCGCCGCCACCGGGCTATGGCAGGATCTCAGCCTTTGGCAAACTCGCCAGCATCAGACCCTAGAAACCATTGCCGCGATCGCCCGCCAAGAGCCCGGATCCCCAGACCTACAGCAGGATCTCACGTTACTCCAACAGGTATCCGCCAGTGAGGACCGCCTCTATATTTTGGATGCCAATAGCAACCTACGGGCGACAGCCCCAACCCCACCGGAACACATCCCCAGCCGCGCCACCCTAGCCAGCTTTGCCCAACGCCACGCGGGCCTCACCCTGCTAGCCTCCCCAGAGGGCGGCAGGCCTCCATTGGTGCTGCAATGGCATCCCGTAGCGGCGGATGACTCCAGTGATCGGGGGTACATTATCAGCGAAATTAATCGGACCTTCCTCACCCAGTTGCTGACGGTGGAAGGCCACGCTGGGGTGGTTCCCCCCACGGTGACCCTACTGGATGACCAACAACAGGTATTGCAGTCCAACCGTCCAGACCTGTCGCCCTTGACCCCCTTTGACCATCCCGTGGGGGACAACACCCGACCACTGGCCAACGGGACGTATCACTGGCTGCCAGACAGCAATATGCCCCTGTTTAAGCGGTGGAAACAGTCTTTTTATGTGCAGACGGTCACCGCCAGTGATGCCCCCTGGACCTTGGTGGTGGAGACAGCCGCCGCGCCCTACTTCGATGAACTTCAACGGTATTACATTGGGCGGCTAGCCATGACCCTGGCCCTGGTGATCGCGGCCATCCCGGTGGCCTACATCCTCAGTCGCTATCTGGTGAATCCGATCACCCGGTTGGCCCTGGTCACCACCAATTTGCCCGACAAACTGTTGGAGCAGGAAACCATCGTTTGGCCCCAAACCCAGGTGGTGGAAATGGCGACCCTGATGAACAACTTTAAGGCCATGGCCCGCAGCCTAGAACAGCAGTTTCAAACCATCACAGCGGCCAAGGACACCCTGGAAATTCGCATTGCCGAGCGCACCCAAGAATTAGCCACCATTAACCAAAACTTGCGTCAGGAGGTGCAGGAACGACAGCGGGTGGCGGAAGCCCTGCGCCAGTCCGAAGGGCAGGCACGGGAAAAGGCGATCGCCCTAGAAACCACCCTGTCGGAACTCCAGCGCGCCCAAATGCAACTGGTGCAGGCGGAAAAGATGTCGAGTTTAGGGCAGTTGGTGGCAGGGGTCGCCCACGAAATTAATAACCCCGTCAACTTCATCCACGGCAACCTCACCCACGTGGAAACCTATAGCCACGATCTACTGCGGCTTGTGGATCAGATGCAGCAGCGCTATGGCGAAACCGACGGCGACCTGCAAGCCATGGCGCTGGACATGGATTTAGAGTTTCTGCAAGAGGACCTGCCGAAGATTTTAAAATCCATGCAGGTGGGCACCGATCGCATTCGGCAGATTGTGCTCTCCCTGAGGAACTTCTCCCGCACCGATGAGGCGGCCTTCAAGGCGGTGGATCTCCATGAAGGGTTAGAGAGTACCCTGCTGATTTTGCAATATCGCCTCAAGGCCCGCCCCGATCGCGATGCCATTACCGTCCTGCGGGACTACGGCAAGCTGCCCTGGGTGGAATGTTACCCCGGCCAGATTAATCAGGTGTTTATGAACCTACTGGCCAACGCGATCGATGCCCTAGAAATCCAGCGGGAAGCAGCGGAACCGGACGCCCAGCCGCCCCTCCAGATCACCATTCGCACCCAATCCGTTGGCCCAGAGAAAGTTGCTGTCATCATTGCCGACAACGGCCCTGGGATCTCAGAAGCGGTGCAGCGTCGTCTATTTGAGCCCTTCTTCACCACGAAACCCATGGGTAAGGGCACGGGTATGGGCCTGTCCATTAGCTATCAAATTGTGGTGGAGCAGCACCACGGCAGCCTTACCTGTGAGTCCACCCTTGGCCAGGGAACTGCCTTTACCCTGCACCTGCCCGTGGTCCAGATGGCTGCCCCAACCGAGATATCCCAGGGCTAACCATGGTCCCACCATCCGTAGTGGCGGGGGCAGTGGATCGCTTTTTTCTGGCGCTCATCCCGCCGGAACCGTTGGCAAGCCACGTGACCGCCCTCAAGACCCAGATGCAGGCCCAGTACCAGACCCATGCGGCCCTGAGATCGCCCCCCCACATTACCCTGCAACCGCCGTTCCAGTGGCCTGTGGACCGCTGGCAGGACTTCACGACCACGGTGCAGACCCTGGCCCGTGTCCAGACCCCAGTGACCGTTGATCTATACGGGTTTGGGGCCTTTCCTCCCCGCGTGATTTTTGTCCATGTGGTGCCCAGCCCTGGGTTGATGGCCCTGCAAGGGGCGATCGCCACCACCCTAGAAACCCAACTGG
>JAQCHG010000483.1 GCA_027619675.1 Cyanobacteriota bacterium | reverse complement strand
CGCGGCCTGCTACAAGTGTTGCAGCAGATCCGCCGCCCGCATCGGGGGGCCGACCCAGTATCCCTGAATGGCGTCGCAGCCGTAGGTTTTCAGCAGTTCCATCTCCTCCGCCTGTTCGACCCCCTCCGCCACCACGGCTAAATCGAGGTCATGGGCGAGGGCAATGATACGCCGTAGAATCATCTGATTTTTAGGGTCATGGGCCACCCCCCGCACAAAGCAGGTGTCGATTTTGAGGGTGTCGATGGGCAAATCCCGCAGGTAGCCCAGGGAGGCGTACCCGGTGCCAAAATCATCCAGCGCCACTTGAATCCCCCGATCTTTGAATTCGTGCAGTAGCCGCAGGGCCGAATCCACATCCTGCATCAGGGCGGTTTCGGTGACCTCCAGTTGCAGGTAGTGGGCAGGCAGGTCAATGTCCGTCAAAATTTTGTCCAGGGTTTGGCAGAGATGGGCCTGGTTGAGCTGCACGCTGGAGAGGTTGACGGAAATCTGTACGGGGGGGAGCCCCTGCTGTCGCCAGCGGGCGGACTGGGCGCAGACGGTGCGCAGTACCCACTCGCCAATGGGGACGATCAGCCCCGTTTCCTCCGCTAGGGGCACAAAGCGGGCGGGGGAAATGAAGCCCTGTTCTGGATGGTGCCACCGAATCAGGGCTTCGGCTCCTTCGATGCGCCCCGTCATCAGGGTTTGTTTGGGTTGGTAATAGACCTCAAATTCTTGGCGCTTGAGGCCATAGCGGAGCCAGGTTTCCAGTTGCAGTTCATCTCCGGAAACAACGGGCATATCGGGTTTGTAGAACTGGCAGTAGTTGCTTTTTTGCTGTTTGGCAAACTCTAGGGCGGCATCGGCTTGGCGCAACAGGGTGCTGATGTCTTCGGTATTTTCGGGAAAGAGGGCGATGCCGATACTGGTGGTGACAAACACCTCCTGCTCTGGCAGGGAGAAGGACCGGGAAAGGCTGTCGATAATCTCGGCGGCCACCGCCTGCACCGCTTTGCGATTACGGGGGGCGGGCAACACAATGGCAAACTGATTGCCCGTTAGCCGCGCCACGGCGGTGGATCGGGGCAAAATGCCTGTGAGGCGGCGGGCGGCGGCCCGCAGCAGGGTATCCCCGGCGGGGTAGCCCAGGGTGTTGTTGATCTGGCGCAGGCGATCGAGGCTGATGGACAGCAGTGCCACCCCCTGCTGCCCTAAGGCAGCCCGCTGCACCGCCTGCACCAACCGCTGGCGCAACAGATGGTGGTTGGGTAAATCCGTCAGGCTGTCGTATTGGGAGAGGCGGTTTAACCGCTCAGCGGTGTGGCGCATCAGGGTGTTGTAGCGCTGGGTGAGGGCATCCTGTTTGCGCAGACGGGCGGCGATCGCCTCCAACAGTTCCCCATCGGTAAAGGGGGTGGCGAGGCAGTCATCGGCTCCCAAGTTGGTACATTGCCGCCAATAGCTCCGGTTTTGTTCGTGGGTGAGGACAATCAGGGGCACCGCCAGGAGATCCGGCTTGGTGGCCATGGTTTCCAGCAGTTGCAGATTGCTGCCCCGCCCCAAGTCCAAACAGCACAGAATCAGATCCGGGGGCTGTTGGCGAGCTAGATGAATTCCCTGGTCCACCGTGGTGGCGGTCATCACCTCAAAGGCTTGCTCGCTCAACAGGGGCACCCGAGCTTGGTTGAGGGTACCGGGATCGACAAAAACCAACAGTTTGCGCATGGGAAGCACCACAGCCACGAGGGCAGGGTTAAGGGAATAGCAGGGGGGTTAAAGCGGAGTTTAGGGCCACAGAGGATCCCACCCCCACGGCGTGGGCGAGGCGATCGAGACGACTGCCCAATGGCCCACCCCCGCCCAAAGTAGCTGGGATGGGGCCGTCCCCAGGTGGCCTAGCCTGCGCCCAAGGGATGACACGGGTAACCATGGCGTAGCCCGAGGGCGATCTGACCCACCTGAGGTACAACGAAGCATCTGAGACACCTGTGGGGGATCGGCGACGGCGTGACAATCCCTAGCTCACCGCCCCGCACATCTGGATTAAGGTACTGACGAAATCAGGATAGGAAATGGCGGCAGCTTCTGCCCGGTGCAGGGTGGTGGTGCCCGTGGCCCGCAGGGCGGCGATCGCTAAACTCATGCCTACCCGATGATCTGTAAAGCTGTCCACCGCTGCTCCGGTGAGGGTTGTTCCCCCTTGAATCTCCAACCCATCCGCGTGTTCTGTTACGGTAGCCCCCAACTGGGTCAGTTGACTGGCCATGGCCTGGAGGCGATCGCTTTCCTTGACGCGCAATTCCGACGCATCCTGAATGCGGGTGGTGCCCTGGGCAAACAGGGCCGCCACCGCCAGAATTGGCACCTCGTCAATCATGCGCGGAATTAAATCTCCCCCAAACGTAGACGCTTTGAGTTGGCTGTAGCGCACCCGAATATCAGCAACGGGCTCCCCCGTCACCACCCGTTCATTCTCCAGGGTGATGTCTGCCTCCATGCGGTGCAGCGCATCCAAGACCCCAGTACGGGTGGGATTAATCCCTACATTTTCCACCACCAGATCCGATCCCGGCGTAATGGCCGCCGCCACTAGCCAAAAGGCCGCGGAGCTGATGTCCCCGGGTACAATCACCGTTTGCCCACTCAACTGGGCTGGCCCGTGGAGGGTGACGGAACAGGTGTCAGGATCGACACTCAACTGGGCACCAAAGGCCCGCAACATGCGCTCGCTGTGGTCCCGCGATAGGCTGGGCTCCGTCACGCGGGTATCCCCCGGTGTCAACAGCCCCGCCAGCAAAATGCAGGACTTTACCTGGGCGGAGGCAATGGGGGAGGTGTAGTGAATCGGCTTCAGGGCTTGCCCCTGTACCGCTAAGGGGGCGAGGCTATGGCCCCGCCGTCCCCAAATGGCGGCCCCCATCTGGGTCAGGGGCTGAATCACCCGACCCATGGGCCGCGATCGCAGGGAGGCATCGCCGGTGATCGTAAAGACGCGATCGGGGTGGGAGGCCAGGAGCCCCAACATCAGGCGCAGGGTGGTACCCGA
>JAQCHG010000482.1 GCA_027619675.1 Cyanobacteriota bacterium | reverse complement strand
CACTCAAAACCGTGAACGCTGTGAAAAAAACTCCCCCCTCTACGATGCCCTCTGCGCCTGGCTGGGTCAATCACTGCCTTGGGCACATCGAGCCCATCTAACGACCTGTCTGTGGATGGTAGCCGCCTTAATCCAACGCGGAGAAGTCAACCTCACTCGCTGGCTGCCCTACCTGCCCTGCCGTGGGAACCAGGCCCAAAGCAAGCAACGACGGGTCAGCCGTTGGCTACACAACAGCCGCATCAATGTCCATCGGCTCTACAAACCGTTGATTCAAGCAGCGCTGGCCGACTGGGACGAGGACTGTCTGTATCTGAGCTTAGATACCTCTCTGTTCTGGGACGAGTATTGCCTGGTGCGCTTAGCAGTGGTCCATCGAGGTCGGGCCTTACCCGTGGTGTGGCGGGTCTTGAAGCACAAGAGCGCCGCCATTGCTTTTAGCGACTATCGGGAGATGCTCTTTCAAGGGGCGAAGCGATTGCCCGCCGGGGTGAAGGTCGTGCTGCTCGCCGACCGCGGCTTTGTCCATCACCAAGCGATGCAAATGATGCGTACAGAGTTGGGCTGGCACTACCGGATTCGTCTCAAGGGCAACACCTGGATTTGGCGGGTTGGCAAAGGCTGGCGACAATTGAAGGATTTCCATCTTCAGCGCGGGGAAGCCCTGTGCCTACACACCGTCAAACTCCATAAGCAGGCCAGCTATGGACCGGTGCATGTGGCCCTGGGTTACAACAACGTCAATGGTGAGTTTTGGGCCATCGTCAGCGATGAACCCACTAACCTACAAACGTTTCGCGAATATGGATTGCGCTTTGACATTGAGGAAGCGTTTCTCGATGACCAATCGGCGGGGTGGAATCTCCAGAAGTCCGAGTTGCGCTCTGTCTGTGCCCTCTCTCGCCTTTGGTTCCTCTTGGCCGTTGCAACGCTCTATGTCACGGCCCAAGGGGTAGCGGTGGTGGCCTCGGGAGACCGTCGCCGGGTGGACCCCCACTGGTTTCGCGGCAACAGCTATTTCAGAATCGGTTGGGACTGGGTTAAAACTGCCTTGGAGATGGGCTGGCCGCTCATTAGGGCAGTCTGCTTTACCCAGGCGCATGATCCTGAACCCGCTATGGCTTCTCGAAAACAGCACGACCAACGCACCTATCGCATTGAGTTTAAAATACGTACGTACCAGTATGACCCTGACTAACTTTTGTCAGTCAACCAGGTCCTAAGCTTTCAGCCATCTACAGAGGGTCGTCTAGGAGCAAGATAGCTCTGTTGATGTAGAACTCGAAGCATCCTTACCCCTACATAGGTTGCTAGCTCAATCGCCGATCGCGCCTCAACAGGCTAAACACCTCGCCCTGCTCTGGCGTGATCAACAGCCCTGACGGGGCGATCGCGATCGCCTATATCCAAGCAAGCCATTGCCTCAAGCGGCATAGCGACGAATCTCAACCTCAGCACCACTCGCAATCGCCTCCTCTGCCCGCTCTAGCAATTCTCCCGTCACCTCGTCGCTGAGGTAGTATTCACCACAGTTTTCACAAACCTCAGCAGGTACCCGCTTAAACACCACAATCGCCCCCTCACGCTCTAGCGTGACCGTCACCAATCCAGCTTGGGTTTGTCCTTGCTTGCAGACTACACAGTTCATGGTCTTTTCCGAGTTTTGAAATCAGGTTGCCACAGGTTTAGATCCGGTTCATAGGCGGTAACGACATAAGCCGTTTGGGTTGCTGAAACATCTGCTTAACAGCGTGGCCTGAGAAAACGACTGTTTGATAGTCCACCCTGACTGACAACCCTAGAAGGACCTTAATTCATCATTACCGAACAAACCCCTGAATTCTCAAAGCATCTAGGGGGCCAGTTCTCGATTAATCAGAACAACGCTGATCCTGAGGGACCAGTCTCCGACCATTGCGCCTCAACAGGCTAAACACCTCGCCCTGCTCCAGGGGGGGGCAAAGTCACAGGGGCAGTACTTACACTACGAATTACACTACAAATAACACGGCCACAGCCCCCACAAAGAAGGCCGCCCCTTAGACATCTCAGGGATAGGTTCCCTTGCCCAAGTCCTCATCCCGCCCTCGTCCCTTACAGGCGGACGCCCATTTCCGCCGCGATCGCCTCAACTTCTCGCAGCGCGGCATCCGCCTTCAGCAGACATTGCTGTACCCGTTGATCCGCCAACAGCTTTTTACGGCGGCGGATGGTGCGAATGCGGGTGTAAATCGCCTCCTGGGGCGGTGGCTCGATAATTCTGGAATTATCAACGGCCAGATCGGGGAAATGATTCAGCACCGGGGAGGGAGCCATCCCGGCATTGACAGGGGTAGCCCTTAGCTGCGCGATCGCCGTCTGGAGTTCCGCCTTCGTCATCCCTTGGCTGACAGCGATCAAGTGATCGTGAACTTCAGTAGAAGCCCGGTTAATGAGGGTGGCGTTGGTGGGGCTGAGTTGTCCGGCCCGCACCGCTTCTAAAATGGGCGGTGCTAAATTCAGCAGCGGCAACCGATTGGAGACAAAACTGCCCAGCTTGAGATCAAACTCCTCTAGGATGGCTTCGGCGATCGCGATTTGGTCTAGCTTCGCTTCCAGATCCTCGCCATAGTCACCCCTAGCCTTGGCATTTTTCACCGCAATCAAAAATTGCTTTACCCCATCAAAGGACATCTGGAGCCGCAGGCTCAGCAACCCCATGATGGAGTCCGTCTCCTCAATGGCGCTAATGTCTTCACTCAACAGGTGGGCGATCAACGCCACCTCTAAAGCCATTTCGTCGTCCATTTCAGACACCATGGCCGGAATGGTCGTCAGCCCTAAATCCACGCAGCAGCGCCAGCGCCGTTCACCACTGATCGTTTCATAGCGTCCATCCACCGCTCGCCGCACCAAAATGGGTTCTAAGACCCCCCCATGTTTGGCAATGGAGTCCTTTAATTTCGCTATTTTGACCGGATCAAAGTAGCGGCGCGGCTGCTTTAAATCCTCCGGCAACCGTAGCGCCACAATGTCTTCTACGGGTAGATAGGT
>JAQCHG010000481.1 GCA_027619675.1 Cyanobacteriota bacterium | reverse complement strand
TCAAAGTAATAGGCCAGTTCCACACCGAACCGCTGGCCGTCACGAAAGTAGCCTTCGATCTCGTTGGCGAGGTGGCTGACGTTGACCATTACCTGGTTGAAGCCATGGTGCCGCAGCAGCTCCAGCAAAAACTCCATCACGGGCTTTTGCAAAATGGGGATCAGGGGTTTGGGAATGGTGTAGGTAATGGGGCGCACCCGAGTTCCTTTCCCCGCGGCCAAAATCATGGCTTTCATTCAGGTCTCCTCGCTATAGCACTCGCTGAACGGCTAAATATGGATGTTCGACGTTAGAAGACACACGATTGGCTAGACCCATTCCCTACCGAATACTGACCCGGCCCAGTATCTAGCCATCGGTATGCTACCAGAGGATGCCCGCAGGCCAGGGGGAGACCACAGAGAGCCGGGGGGATTCGCAGCGGAAAAGGCAGGGGTTTCCACCGCGAATCCCCCTTAGCGCTGGTGAGGCCGACATGCCTGGACACTCGCCAGCGGGATCGAACTCGGACGGGGCAGGGCGACTGCTGATACCCATGGATAAGCAGCAGAGAGGGGATCTGTGTTACGTTTCGTTACAGAGCCCCAATCCCTTATCCAATCCGCCTTTCGTCCTGCCCTGGAACCCGTTCTGACACCCGCTATGAGTTCATCCACCGCCCTGCAAACCGTCACCCTGGGTCCCCAAGGCCCCACCGTCCCCGCCCTCGGTATTGGCACCTGGGCCTGGGGCGATTCGGTGTTCTGGGCCTATGGTAAGGACTATGGCGAGGCGGATCTACGGGGGGCGTTTGACGCGGCGATCGCGGCAGGCATTACCCTCTTCGACACCGCTGAAATCTACGGCTTTGGGGAATCTGAGCGGCTTCTGGGCCGCTTTGTCCAGGGTAGTGATGGCCCCGTCGCCCTGGCCACCAAGTACTTCCCCTTGCCCTGGCGCATGAATGGTCAGGCGGTGGCCGATGCCCTCACCGCCAGCCTGCGCCGCCTCCAGCAACCAACGGTGGATCTTTACCAAGTCCACTGGCCCTTTGATTTTCTGATGGGGCAGCGGGAGTTGATGGCGGCCCTGGCCCAGGAGGTCAAGCAGGGACGGATTCGGGCCGTGGGGGTGAGCAACTACTCTGCCCAACAAATGGTCACTGCCCACCAATATCTGGCGGCATGGGGGGTGCCCCTGGCGGTGAACCAGGTGCAATATTCCCTGCTGCATCGCGCCATTGAGAGCAATGGGGTACTAGTCACCGCGAAGCAGTTGAGGGTGACGATTTTGGCCTATTGCCCCCTAGCCCAGGGGTTGCTGACGGGTAAGTACACCATCCACAGCGATCGCCAACCCACCGGAGCCCGCCGCATTAGCCCCAAATTTAGCCGCAATGGTTTGGTGAAAATTGAGTTGGTCATCAAAACCCTCGGGGCGATCGCCCAAACCCACAGCAAAACCCCCGCCCAAGTGGCCCTTAACTGGCTCATCGGCCAAAATCATGTGGTGCCCATTCCCGGTGCTAAGAACGCCCACCAAGCCCAACAGAATGCGGGTGCCCTGGGTTGGACCCTGACCCCAGAAGAAAAAGCCCAACTGAGTCGCGTAACCCAGTCCTGGCTGTAATCTTTCCCCTTCAGGGTTGGCATCCAGAATGACCACCCTCAATAATTACAACCCTTTTACGACCCTTGCCCTTAGTAACTGGGGTCAATGGGGAATGCTGCTTAGAGCAGTGTGCTGATACCCCCTTGGCAGATCAACGCTATCCACTTTGGACCTTGATCTGTTGCCTGGGTTCAAAAGTACCTGTTTGCGCCGTCAGTCCCATGTCCATGAAAACTGTGCCCGCCATCTTAGTCGTTGATGATGAACCAGATAACTTTGATGTGATCCAAGGGCTGCTGGCCCAGCAGGACTATGACCTGTATTACGCCGCCAGTGGGGCTGCCGCGATCGCGGCCTTGGATAAATGCCAACCCGACTTGATCCTGCTGGATGTGATGATGCCGGGGATTGACGGCATTGAGGTGTGCCAGCGCATTCAAGCCCTCCCCCAGTGGCAAGCGGTGCCCATCATTATGGTCACCGCCCTCAACGAAAAGGAGGACATGGCCCGGTGTTTGCAGGCGGGGGCGACGGAGTTCATCAGCAAGCCCGTTAACAGCTTGGAGCTTCGCGCCCGCATCCAGGCCATGCTGCGAATAAAGCATCAGTACGACAGTTTAGAGGCCCTCAGTCAGCTCCAAAACACCACCATCCAAATGCTCGAAAGTAGCCTGGACGCCCTGCGGGGGAACCTGGCTTCTAGCTTGTCCCACGAACTCAATACCCCCCTCAATGGTCTGCTGGGGGGACTGGGGCTCTTGAGCGAACATCGCGAGGATATGGATGCGGAGGAAATGGATGAACTGCTCACCCTGTCTCGGCAGTCGGCGCTGCGGTTAGAACGGCTGATTCAGCGGTTCCTGGTGTACTTGCGCTTAGAACTGGCCAGCGCCCCAGACGCTAACCTGATCAGCCCTGAAGCCGCCACCAACATTACCCAGACGGCCACTGAGATCGCCCAGCAGGGCGATCGGGGCAACGATCTGCACCTAGCGGTGGACCCAGCCCCCTTGGCGATCGCCCCCCTAGACCTCCAGCGCCTCGTAATGGAACTGGTGGAGAATGCCTGCAAGTTTTCGCGACCGGGCACCCCGGTGCAGGTCAAGGGTGAGGTGAATGGGGACACCTATGAGCTGTCTGTGTGCGATCGCGGGCGGGGAATGACCCCCGAGCAAATTGCTAAGGTGGGCGCTTTGATGCAGTTTGAACGGGCTGATTACGAGCAGCAAGGGGCTGGGCTGGGGCTCAAAATTGCCCAAAAAATCGCCGAGATCTACGGCGGCAGCCTAGCCATCCAAAGTACCTATAAAGAATCCACCCAGGTGCGGGTGACCCTTACCCTCGCCCGCACTAATTAGCCGGGACTCATCAAACTTCACACCCGTCGCTGATTTCGACTCCCCAGCCCCTCTGGGGCGGCCAAGCCAACGACAAGGCTCAGGGCAAGCCGCTCA
>JAQCHG010000480.1 GCA_027619675.1 Cyanobacteriota bacterium | reverse complement strand
CATAGTGCTCAATTAATCCTCAAAGTCCTAAATAATCGCAAGTCATTTTCGCTAGCACACCTTTGAAGACAGCTAGAGATACATCGCCACCTTTCTTGGAAAGAAAGTCGATTGTCTTCTTCCAGATTGCCGGATTCTTTGCATTAGCCACAAAGTCATGGCCGTCATTGAGAAGTCTTGTGATTGAATAGCGTCGAGCAACTGCAACTCCGTTCAAGTAACCCATGGATATTTGAGCTTCAATAAAGTTTGCCTCTTCCAGAAGTCTGACATGTTCAGCCACGATCTCCTGTTCATAGCCCTCAATATTTTTTGAGGAGTCTAGAATTTGACCAATAGGAAGCTCTTCCACCTGGATCAATATTTTTTTAAAGAGTTCTAAGTCTCGCTTCATAACTTGGTCAGGCTGCGCTTCTGTAAATTATTGATCGATCGCATTCACCATGCCCTCAGAGTACGATTCCAGAACGGTAGCTGGCACATGTAGATCTGGTAGGGCTTGCGTAAAAGTCTCTTCATCAACATCCGGTACTTCCAGGGTATTGATAGCTATAATTGCTCTCTCAAGTTGAGGCTTGTAATCTTCTAAACAGCGTCTAAGTCGAGCAAATGATGACGGTGAGAGGGTTTGCATAGGGCCAGCGTCAACCAGTGGACATCAATAAACCGAGGCGTAGGGTGTGTTGTGGCGACAGCCCAACGCACCATGTTTAGAACTACAAAACTAGCTTCGACTCCGCTCAGCTAGCGGTACGGGAGGGGATGATCACAATGCCTCTGGGTTTGCTGTTAAGCTCCTTCACACGTCGGGTTCAATTCCTAAGGCTCTGAGTTGAGCCGCTAGACGCTCTGCCCGCTGAGCCGCCTGCTCTGCCCGTTGAGCTTCCTGCTCTGCCCGTTGTGTGGCCTGTGCTGCCCGTTGATTTTCTTGCTCTGCCCGTTCTGCGGGGGTGGGGATCCAGTTGCGATCGCGATCGTACCAACGCAGCCAATGGCGGTGGATGCCCTGATAAGTGCCCTCCCATAGGCCCAGCCCCAACTGGGCATCCTCAATCCATAAACCAGCTTCATCGAGGGTGAGCGGCTCATAGCGGGTCATCATCAGCCCAAAAGCTTGCAGTTCGTCGGTATAGCGATTGAAGACTACATAGTAGGGAATCCGCAGAATTTGCTCATAGACCGTCCATTTACTGGGTGGCTGGCTAGCCTCGCGTAGGGTGCGGCCTAAATCCTCTGCTTCTGTCCCCGGCGACAGCAGTTCCACCACCACCAGGGGGGTTGCCCCCTCCTGCCACGTGACATAGCTAAGGCGCAGGTCTTGGTCGTTATAGAGTCGAGAAACTCCTACAACCCCAAACCAGTCTGGGCGCTTATACCACTGGACCCGGTTGGCATCGTAGTAAAGGTTGAGATCACTAGCGGCAAAGACTTGGGCCGCCGTATAGTTGGGAGGACAAAAGGTCAGACGCAACAACTCCGGTTGTAGGAGATGAAATTCATCGGGCAAACCAGGCTCCTCCGGATCTTCGCTAGGGAGGTCATACATGGTCGGCAGGGTATCTTGGGCGGGAAGGGGCGGATTGCTCTGCACGATGGGAAACACCTCCGGGGACACTTTGGACTCTTCTCCACCTAGGCGGGCTGTAGGGCCGCCACACAGGATGCGTCGGCTTCCATCAACGCTAACCCCTGCTCGAAGAGGGTGTCGATGGGCAGCATCTCTCCAGTGACAGCCATGAATTTGTGGTCAGCAGTGGCGCGAATGGTGCGGCCATCATCGAGTTGATATTCAAAAATTTCCTGCTGGCCTCGATTGTGCCACTGGGCAATGGGTTGGGTGTAGATAAACCCGTTGGCATCCACACTGTAAACGTGGCATTGAATCTCTTCTTCCACAATGCGGCCAATCGTCAAGGGGCCGTATTCCACCGTTAGCAATAGGGTGTCGGCGCTGAGGCAGTACTCGGCGAACTTCACCATCTGATCCCACAGGTCTTCCGCCACCTTTTTGGGCACCCCTTTATCGGTGGAGCCCTGGATAAACTGGCCCTTGTGCTTCTCCATTTCGGAGACCTTCTTTTTCCCCATGGCCCGACGCAGCAAATCCGCCTGACCAAGGGAGTAGCCCGCCATATCCTGGGCAATTTTCATGATCTGCTCTTGGTAGACCATGATCCCGTAGGTTTCCGTCAGGATGGGCTGGAGGATGGTGTGGGCAAAGTCGATCTTTTCTCGCCCGTGCTTACGGTTGATGAACTTGGGGATTAACCCCGCATCCAGGGGACCCGGTCGATACAGGGCCAGCACTGAGGAAATATCTTCCAAACCGGAGGGCTTGAGATCTCGCACGATCTGGCGCATGCCGGAGGACTCTAACTGGAAAACGCCCCCCAAATCCCCCCGTTCCAACAGCTTGAAGGTGGCGGGATCATCCATGGGTAGGTTATCGAGGTCGATGGTGACCCCCTGATCGGCCTCCACCAGTTCCACCGCCTTTTGGATCATGGTGAGGTTTTTCAGCCCCAGAAAGTCCATTTTCAGCAGCCCTAGGGCCTCGACATCCTCCATGTAGTACTGGGTGATGACTTGGCCATCGTTGTTGCGCTGGAGGGGCACGATTTCGTCCAGGGGATCCTTGGAAATCACCACCCCGGCGGCATGGACCCCGAAGGTTTTGTTCATGCCTTCGATGCGCATGGCCATGTCTATCCAGCGCTGGGTTTGGGGATCGGTTTCGTACTTATCGCGAAATTCAGGGGCGGGGCTGTCTGGCCCAATCATCACCTTGAGCTTGGTGGGCTTTCCTCGGGAGACGGGGATCAGCTTTGCCATGCGATCGGACTCGGCGTAGGGAATGTCCAGCACCCGCGCCACATCCTTGAGCACCGCTTTGGAGGTCATGCGGTTGAAGGTGATGATCTGGGCCACCCGCGCCTTGCCGTATTTCTCCGTGACGTAGTCGATCACCTCGTCCCGCCGTTGGATGCAGAAGTCGGTGTCAATATCCGGCATCGACTTGCGCTCGGGGTTGAGGAACCGCTCGAACAGC
>JAQCHG010000479.1 GCA_027619675.1 Cyanobacteriota bacterium | reverse complement strand
GCCAAATTGACCAGACGGTGCAGGGCATCTTGCAGCGGGGGGATGGCATTCTCCTGTTTCCCGAAGGACGGCTGGGCGATCGCGAAGGCCACCTGCATTTGCCCTTAAAGCGGGGCACCGTCCTCTATGCCCTGCGCTCCGGCGTGCCCATTACCCCCGTTGCCATTTTTGGCACCCGCCACCTACGGTTTCGCCAAACCCTGACCCTGCGGTTTGGCCCCGCCCTGCATCTGCCCCAAGAAAATCGACCGAAACGAGCCACCATTGATAACGCGATCGCCCAACTAGAGGCCGCCCTGCTGGCGCTACTGGCCACCCCTCCGGATGGGGGTAATGGTTAGTGGATTTTGGATTTTGGATTGCGGATTGCGGATTGCGGGTGGGAAATTCAACCTAAGCTGCTGTCTGCCCATAGGGTGGATCATCCCTGAATCGAGTGGGTTTCAGCACCCATTGGGGCTGAGTCAATCGGACTCTGGCCCCAGGGCTAAATCGATAGTCTTGATTGGGAAAAAGTCTTGCTCCTCGCCATCTATGCAGAGATCCCACCCCCCCGTAGACTGAGGGGGATATTGAAAACTTTCTATAAGGTTTCACCATGCGGATTTTGTTTGTGGCCGCCGAGGCAGCCCCCCTGGCCAAAGTCGGGGGCATGGGCGATGTGGTCGGTGCCTTGCCCAAGGTGCTGCGGGCGATGGGCCATGATGTCCGCATTTTCATGCCCTACTACGGCTTCATGCCCGATAAGGTGGATGTCCCCGAGGAGCCCGTCTGGTGGGGCTACGCCATGTTTAACGATTTCGCCGTCTACGAGACGGTGATGCCCAATACGGATATTCCCCTCTATCTGTTTGGCCACCCCGCCTTTGATGGCCGCAACATCTACGGCGGCGAAGATGAGGCATGGCGGTTCACCTTTTTTGCCAATGGGGCGGCGGAATTTGCCTGGAATTTCTGGAAACCCCAGTTGATCCATTGCCACGACTGGCATACGGGCATGATTCCCGTGTGGATGCACGACACCTCAGACATTGGTACCGTATTTACCATCCACAATCTCGCCTACCAAGGGCCGTGGCGGGGGCAGCTAGAGGCCATGACCTGGTGTCCTTGGTACATGCAGGGCCACAACACCATGGCGGCGGCGGTGCAGTTTGCCGATCGCGTCAACACCGTATCCCCCACCTATGCCGCCCAGATCCAAACCGCCGACTATGGCGAAGAGTTGGAAGGCTTGCTTTCCTTCATCAATAGCAAGCTCAGCGGCATCCTCAACGGCATCGACATGGAGATGTTTGACCCCGCCACGGACAAGCAACTCACCCAAAATTTCACCCCTGACACCCTGGATCAACGGCGGCTCAACAAGGTGGCCCTTCAGGAGGAGTTGGGGTTAGAGGTCAACTCCGAAGCCTTTTTGGTGGGGATGGTGGGGCGATTGGTGGAACAGAAGGGGCTGGACCTGATGTTGCAGACCCTGGATCGCTTTTTGGCCTATACCGACGCCCAGTTTGTGCTGCTGGGGACGGGCGATCGCTATTACGAAACCCAACTCTGGCAATTGGCTTCCCGCTATCGGGGCCGCATGGCGGTGTATCTGCTCTACAGCGACGGCATTGGTCGCCGCATCTACGGCGGTAGCGATGCCTTTTTGATGCCGTCTCGGTTTGAACCCTGCGGCATCAGTCAGATGATCGCCATGCGCTACGGCTGTATTCCCGTCGTCCGCCGCACTGGGGGGCTGGTGGACACCGTTACCCACCATGACCCGATCAAGTCCCTGGGAACGGGCTACTGTTTTGATCGCTATGAACCCCTGGATCTTTACACCTGTTTGGTGCGGGCTTGGGAGGGCTATCGCTACAAGGATGCTTGGCGATCGCTGCAACAGCGGGCCATGAACCAAGACTTTAGCTGGGATAAATCAGCAGTGGAATACATCAAGCTCTATGCCAGCATCTTGGGCATTGATTACAAAACCCAGTTGTCCATCAAAGCATAGCCCTGCCTGCTGACAGGGAGCGGCGATTATACTGAGCCTTACAGCGGATTGCCACATTGGGTTTACGTATCGTGTCAACCTAAAGCTTGCAACCGCATGAATGAACCTAATTAGCCGCGCTGTTGTAGGTTCAACAGACTCAAAATCACGATGGCAGGGCAGCCCCTATGATGACGCTAGAACAGCTTCAACAGCAGCTTGAGCAGTATCGTGCCGCCAGCAAAGATCTACAGCTTGAGCCGCTGGTAACCCGAGAGGCGCTACAACGGCTGGGGGGGGACTATCAAACGCGGCTAATTGACGAGCTGGAGCAGGCGATCGAAGATGCGCCGGGGTTGGATGAAAAGCTGATCTTTACGGGACATCGCGGCTGCGGTAAATCGACGCTGCTGGCAGAACTGGGCTTTCGCCTCAGCGAGTCAGGGCGCTACTTTGTGGTGATGTTTTCCATTGCCGATACGATCGAGAGATCGGCGGTCGATCACGTCAACGTTTTGTTTTCGATGGCGGTGCAAATGCTGGAAGCGGCTGAGAAAGCCCAGGTAAAGCTGAAACCCGGCATTAAGAAAGAACTGTATCGCTGGCTGGGCCAGCATACGCAAACAGAAGCAAAAGAGGTGGTCGCGGAGATTGAAACGCGGGGAGAGGCCACCGTTGAAGGGGGAATCCCGCTGTTTCTAAAATTTCTAGCCGCGATCAAATCGGCGCTGAGGGTCAATTCGGTGGTGAGGGACGAGATTTCCACCGAGTTTGCCCGCAAGATTTCCGATTTGATTGCTCAAATCAATGCGATTCAGACCTACATCAGCAATGCGACTGGACAGCGGGTTTTAGTCATCATTGATGACCTGGATAAGCTGGACCTGAGCGTCACCGAATCGATTTTCAGCAAAAACATTCAGCCCCTGCTTGATCCAGGTTTTCAAATTCTCTACACGATTCCCATCGCGACGCTGCGAGAGGTGTCTTTGAAGAAAGGCATCGAGGCCCATGGGGTGCATCTCAATTTGACGATGAGTAGATATACTCATGTTTGCCACGGCATCCTAGAGAACTCTCC
>JAQCHG010000478.1 GCA_027619675.1 Cyanobacteriota bacterium | reverse complement strand
CCTTCCCCATGACCCAACTCCAAATCGCTCTGTTTGGCACCAGCGCTGATCCCCCCCACCGGGGCCATTGCGAGATTTTGCGATGGTTGGCGACCCAGTTTGACCATGTGGCCGTTTGGGCCTCGGACAACCCCTTTAAGGCCCACCGCAGTCCCCTCAGCGATCGCGCGGCCATGTTGGAACTCATGATTCGGGATATTCCCGTTCCTCGGGGGCGGATCGGCCTGCATCGCAGCCTCAGCCATAGCCGCACCTTGATCAGTGTGGAGCGGGCGCGGCAGCGATGGCCCCAGGCGGCGCTAACCCTGGTGGTGGGCTCAGACTTGGTGACCCAACTGCCCCGCTGGCATCGGTCGGAGGAACTGCTGCGCCAGGTCAGGGTGCTGGTGGTGCCCCGTCCTGGCTATACCTTGTCAGACAATGATTTGATGGAGGTGCGCCAGCAGGGGGGAACCGTCGCGATCGCGGATATTCCAATAACGTTTGACGTGTCTTCGAGCTATTACCGTCAAACCGATGACGCCGACGCCCTGCCCACGGCGGTTAAAGCCTATATCCATCAGAAAAATCTATATCCATGCACGGAAGACTCCAGAGAAAAACAGCCGATCCATTAGAGGCCGAGGCCCTGGCGGACTTTAAGGTGGGGGTCGATAACGTCATCTTTTCCGTGGATACCCAGCAAAATCGACTGCTGGTGCTGGTGGTGATGCGCCACGAAGATCCCTTCATGGGTCACTGGAGCCTACCGGGGACGCTGGTGCGCCAGGGGGAGTCCCTGGAGGATGCGGCCTATCGGGTGCTGTCGGAAAAAATCCGCGTCCACAATCTTTATCTGGAGCAGCTTTACACCTTTGGCGGCCCCGATCGCGATCCCCGCGAGGCCCAGGATGCTTACGGGGTGCGCTATTTGTCGGTGAGTTATTTTGCCCTGGTGCGCTTTGCGGAGGCGGAGTTGATTGCCGACGGGGTCAGCGGCATCGCGTGGTATCCCCTCAGTCGGGTACCCCGGTTGGCCTTTGATCACAACGAAATTTTGAACTATGGCTACCAACGCCTCCGCAACAAGCTGGAATACAGCCCCATTGCCTTTGATGTGTTGCCGGAGCGGTTCACCCTGGGGGATTTGTATCAGCTCTATGTGACGGTCTTGGGGGACGATTTTTCAGATTATTCCAACTTTCGCGCCCGGTTGCTAAAACTGGGCTTTTTGCAAGATACGGGCCAAAAAACTTCTCGAGGTGCAGGCCGCCCCGCTAGCCTTTACCGCTTCGATGCCGAAGCTTTTGAACCCTTAAAAAACAGGCCAATGGTGTTTATATGAAAATCGCGATCGCCCAGCTTAATCCCATCATTGGTGACGTGCCCGGCAATGCCGAAAAAATCCTGGCGGCGGCTCAGGCGGCGGCTGATCAGGGCGCACGGTTGATGTTGACCCCAGAACTCTCCCTCTGTGGCTATCCCCCCCGTGACCTGCTGCTGCGCCCCGGTTTCATCGACGCCATGGGAACGACCTTGGCGGATTTGGCCCAACAAATGCCGGGAAATTTAGCGGTTTTGGTGGGGTTTGTAGAGCGCAACCCAGCCGCAGGCGATCGCGGCGGCAAACCCCTGTTCAACAGTATGGCGCTGCTGTTAGGTGGGGTGATTCAACAGATTTTCCATAAACATTTGCTGCCCAGCTACGACGTTTTTGATGAACATCGTTACTTCGAGCCTGGGGAACACATTAACCAATTTTCTTTAGCCGATGACCAAGGCAACCCGGTCCACATCGGCGTCACCATCTGCGAAGACCTCTGGAACGACGAGCAATTTTGGGGCCAGCGCCGATATCCCACCAACCCCATCGCCGCCTTGGCTGAGTTGGGGGTGGATTTGGTGGTGAACCTGTCCGCCTCCCCCTTCACCGTGCAGAAGCAAGCCACCCGTGAAGCCATGCTGGGTCACAGCGCCGCCCGCTTCGCCGTGCCCATGGTCTACACCAACCAAGTGGGGGCCAACGACGACTTGATTTTTGACGGTAACAGCGTCGCCGTGAACCGGGCAGGCACCGTGGTGGGCCGCGCCTGTGCCTTTCAGCCCGATCTGCTGACCCTGACCTACGATCCCCACCGCCGCGACCTGCTGCCGGGGCAGATCACCCCCAAACTCACCGATGCCAATGCCGAACTGTGGTCTGCCCTGGTGCTAGGGGTGCGGGACTATGCCCAGAAATGTGGGTTTACCAAAGCGGTGATTGGCCTCAGTGGCGGTATTGACTCGGCTCTGGTGGCGGCGATCGCGGCGGCGGCATTCGGCCCCGACCAGGTGCTGGGGGGGCTGATGCCTTCCCCCTACAGTTCCGACCATTCCATCGCCGATGCCCAAGCCCTAGCGGACAATTTGGGCATTCGTCAGCACACCCTTGCCATTGGCGAATTGATGGGGGGCTACGACCACACCTTGGGGGATCTGTTTGCGGGCACCGACTTTGGTGTGGCGGAGGAAAATATCCAGTCCCGCATTCGCGGCAATCTGCTGATGGCGATCGCCAACAAGTTTGGCCATTTGCTCCTGTCCACAGGCAATAAATCTGAGATGGCGGTGGGTTACTGCACCCTCTACGGCGACATGAACGGTGGTTTGGCGGTCATTGCCGATGTGCCCAAAACCCGCGTCTATCAACTCTGCCAATGGCTCAACCAGTCGGGGGGGCACCGCGATGCTGACCTGACCACTGGGTTGCCCCTGCCCGAGATCGCCCCCCCGGCCACCCAAGTGATCCCCACCCACATCCTCACCAAAGCCCCCAGTGCCGAACTGAAACCAGGGCAGGTGGATCAAGACTCCCTACCCAGCTACGAAGTGCTAGACGACATCTTGGAGCGCCTAGTGCAGCGCCACGAGTCGGTGGCCGATATGGTGGCGGCGGGCCATGATGCCGCGATCGTGGACCGGGTTATTCGCCTCGTCTCGCGGGCAGAATTTAAACGTCGCCAAGCGCCTCCGGTGCTCAAAGTCACCGATCGCGCCTTTGGTACGGGCTGGCGGATGCCCATCGCTAGCCGCTGGCATCTCCCCATGGCCCCTAGCCCAGCCCCC
>JAQCHG010000477.1 GCA_027619675.1 Cyanobacteriota bacterium | reverse complement strand
GCCCCCCGGTCCATTACCAGAATTTGGTCGGCGTCTTGGATGGTGCTGAGGCGGTGGGTGATGAAAAATACCGTGCGGCCTTTGGCCCAGACCTTGAGGTTTTGGCAGACCTGGTGCTCGGTGTCGTAGTCGAGGGCGCTGGTGGCTTCGTCCAAAATCAGCAGGTTGGGGTTGTGGAGGACGGTGCGGGCGATCGCCAGCCGTTGCCGTTGTCCCCCGGAAAGGGACGAGCCCCGTTCCCCCACCCGGCTCTCGTAGCCCAGGGGCAGATCCATGATGAAATCGTGGGCGCAGGCCACCTTGGCCGCCGCGATGATGTCCGCCGTATCCGCCTCAGGGCGGGTGAGGGCGATGTTTTCCAACACGGTGCCCTCAAACAACAGACTGTCCTGGGGCACGATCCCCACCTGTTGCCGCAGGGAGTACAGCTCCACCTTGGAGATGTCGTAGTTGTCAATGCGAATGCGGCCCGAGTCCACCTCATAGAGGCGGGGCAGCAACTTCATCAACGTACTTTTGCCAGAACCACTCTGGCCGACAATGCCCACAAACTCCCCAGGGGGGAAGTCAAGGTTGACATTGGCGAGTTGCAAGGGGCCAGTCGGGGCAAACCGGAAGCTGACATTCTCAAAGCTGACCCGGACCTGGATGTCCGGCATGGAAATCTGATCGCGGCTCTGGTCTTCGGCTTCGCGGGGGTGGTCCAAAATATCGCTCAACCGTTCCAAAGACAGGGCAGTTTCTTGGAAGTTTTGCCATAGTTGGGCCAGCCGCAGCAGGGGCGCGGTCACGTAGCCAGAAATAATGCGGAAGGCAATCAACTGCCCTAGACTCAGGTCCCCTTGCAGGACGAAATAGGCCCCGGCCCACAGCACCACCAGGGCAGAGACCTTGTTGAGGAAGTTGCTAGCGGCTCCGGCGGTGGTAGAGGTCAACACCGTATTAAACCCGGCGCTGACGTAGCGGGCGTAGCGCTCTTGCCACTGCCAGCGGGTGCGCAGCTCAATGTTTTGGGCCTTCACCGTTTGAATGCCAGACAGGGCCTCCACCAAGTAGGACTGGGTTTGGGCGTTGCGCTCGGCCTTGACCCGCAACTGCCGCCGCACAATGGGCGACACCAGCACCGTCAGCAGCACAAACAGGGGCACCGTCAGCAAAGACAGCAGGGTGAGCTGCCAGCTATAGAGCAGCATCACAAGGATGTACACCACCGAGAACACCGCATCTAGCACCACCGTCAGGGCGGTACCCGTGAGGAACTGGCGGATGTTTTCCAGTTCATTCACCCGGCTGGACAATTCCCCCACGGGACGACGGTCAAAGTAGCCCAGGGGCAGCCGAAACAGGTGATCGATAATCTCTGACCCCAGGGCCATGTCGATGCGGTTGGTGGTATCGACAAACAGGTAGGTCCTGAGGGCGGTGAGGATGGCCTCAAAAATCGCCACAATCACCAGGAAGATCCCCAGCACTTGCAGGGTGTCGATGCTGTTTTGCACGATCACCTTGTCGATGATCACCTGCACCATCAGGGGGTTGGCCAGCCCAAAGAGCTGAACAAAAAAGGAGGCCAGCAGCACCTCCAGCAGTACCCAGCGGTAGCGGCGCAGGGCAGGCAAAAACCAACTGAGGCCAAAGCGCTGCTGGGGGGTGTCGGCGGTGGTTTCCAGCAGCAGCACCTCCCCCTCGGGTCCCCAGGTGTCTTCAAATTCCAGCGGAGTGCGGTGAATCAAGCCGCGATCGGGCACCGCTAGCACGCGGGTTTTGGCGGTGCTTTCGTAGAGGACGGCGAAGCCCTCTTGCCAGCGGATGATGGCGGGGGTGGGCAGGCGGTGGAGCACACTGCTGGGGACGGTGGTCATTTGGGTTTTGAGGCCCATGAATTCCGCCACTTTCCCCGTCAGGGCGATGGACAACTGCCCCAGCCGTTCCTGCTGGTTGACGAGAATGCGGCGGATCACGTCCCGCTTGAAGGCAGGCAGTTCAAAGTACTTGTTGACCATCTCCAGGCAGGCCAACAGCCCGTCCAGTTCCCCCCGTGCCCGGATCACGGGATAGTCCCGTTTGGCGTCGCTGGGCTCCGGCTCCGGCTCCGGTAGATGGTCGGGGGCATAGGGGATGGCGTCTAGATCGAGCCCTTCGGGGCCATGGCCCTGCTGGGGGTGACCGTTCTGGACTGGGCCAGTCTGGGCAGAACTGGACTGGGCTGGGCTGGGCTGGGCGGTCCCCCCCTGGCCATTCCGGACGACAGTGGCGGGCTCCACCGCTGGGATCGTCGGGGCGACGGGGGGCAGGATCCCCACCAGTCGTGCCCCCAGGGGGCTCAAGGTTTCCACGCTGGGGGTGGTGTTGGGCTCCACCCGGTTGCCCTGGGGCAGGTTGAGCACGGTGCCGCTGCTGAGAAACCAGTGGCGCTGGGGGTCCAGGGTGCTGATGTCGCTTTTGCCTGGGGGCAAGGCGTGGACCTGCCCGGTTTCCCAGGTCTGCTGGCTGGTGGTTTTCAGATTGCCGGGGTTGAGGGCCTGCTGACTGATGTGCTGAAGCAGCAGACCGTGGACTTCTGCTGGGTAAAGGGTGCCTTGAACTGCGTCCCGAAAGGCGGGATGGGTTTGCATCCACTGCTGAAAGGTGATGCTGGACAGGGTGAGGGCGATCGCGTCACTGGCGGCGATCGCCGTCTCACAGCCCTGACCCCGCAGCACCCCCACAATGCCGATCACCGCCCCCCGCTCCAGCTTGGCCAGGGTCATGGGGCCAAGTCCATCGGGATTCTCCCCCAGTAGGCGGGCTTGCCCCTCTAGCAGCACGACAATCTGGGGCAGGGCTTCGGGGCGGGCCAGGGCTTGACCAACGCGATAGCGCAATACCTGCCCCCCTTGGGCTCCCTGGGCGAGGGCGCTGGCGGGCAGATGGTTGAAGGGCTCAAACTGAGCCAGATCAAGATGGAGGGGACGGGGGGAAACGCTCATGGGCAGTCAGGGTGGGGGCAGGTCACCTGAAGGATCAACAGGGCGGACGCAGTCACACCGGGCTTAAGCGGCGAACAAGGGGCTTAAGGGGCAAACAAGGGGCTTAAGCCCCTTGCCTTA
>JAQCHG010000476.1 GCA_027619675.1 Cyanobacteriota bacterium | reverse complement strand
CAGCGGGCGCAGCAGCTTGCGGCCCTGGCCCAGGGTCGCCCCAGCCCCGACCAGTACCGGGCGCGCTACCTGCTGGCGGTGGACTTGATTAACCAAAACGCCGGGGGCCAAGCCCTGCCCCTGTTGGCAGATTTAGAGGCCGACTATCCCCCCCTAGCACCCCAGGTGTTGGTCAAGCGGGGCCAGGCCCAAAAGGCGGCGGGCCAGTCGGACGCGGCGATCGCCACCTGGCAAACGGTGGTCAGTAACCATGGGGACACCGCCGCCGCTGGGGAAGCCCTCTATCAACTGGGGCAGACCCAACCCGCCGCCTGGGATCAACTGCTGGCGGACTTTCCCGCCCATCCCCGCAGTGTGGAGGTGGCCTACAAGCGGCTGGTGGAAACCCCCGATCGCCCTGATGCCAAGGCTCTGCTGCTGCTCATGACCCGCTACGGCATCGAACATCCCGAGATGGTAGCCCTGGTGGATCGCCTGGTGGCGGACCACGGTGGGGAGCTGACGCCGGAAGACTGGCAGGCGGTGGGGTTTGCCTACTGGGAACGCCAGGTGTACCTGGGGGCGGGGAAAGCCTATGGCCAAGCCCCCGCCAGCCCCCAAACCCTGTACCGGGCGGCGCGGGGGCTGCAAATTGGGGGCGAACGGGCAGCGGCGATCGCGGGCTACCAGCTGCTGATGGCCACCTTTCCCGAGGCCCCCGAAACCGCTGAGGGCATGTTGAAACTCTCCTTTCTGGTGGATGAAACCACCGCCCTGGGGCTGCTGGATCAGGTGGTGGCCACCTTCCCCGATCGGGCCGGGGAGGCACTGCTGGAAAAAATGGATTTGCTGACGGACCTGGACAGCCCTGACGCCGCCGCCCAAACCCGCACCATCCTCTTCACCACCCACAGTCAGTCGGAGGCCGCAGCGGATTTGCGCTTCCGCTATGCCCGTCAGGCCGGACAGGCGGGGGACTGGACCGGGGCGATCGCCTGGGCTGAGCAAATTGTGGATCAAAACCCCGACAGTGATGTGGCGGCTGAAGCCACCTTCTGGGCCGGGAAATGGCAGTTGCGGGCGGGCCAGTCCGCCGCCGCCCAGGCCCATTTTGAGCGGGTGCTGCGGGACTACCCCGAGTCCTATTTCGCTTGGCGATCGGCGGTGGCCCTGGGTTGGGAGGTGGGAGACTTTCAAACCGTGCGTTCCCTCCAGCCCGCTGTGGTGCTGCCCAGCCAACGGCAACCCCTGCCCGCCGGATCCGAGACGGTGCAGGAACTCTACCAGTTGGGCCAAGAGCAGGACGCCTGGGCCGCTTGGCAGACGGAATTTCGCGATCGCGAAACCCCCACGGTGGAGGCCCAATTTACCGATGGGGTGCTGCGCCTAGGGGTGGGGGATAACCTAGACGGCATTTACATGGTGTCGAGCCTAGCCTGGCGGGACGATCCAGCGGATCAGGCCGCCTACGCGGACCTCCAACAGCATCCGGCCTATGGTCAGGCCCTCTATCCCTTCCCCTTTGCGGCGGCGATCGCCCGCTGGGCCGCCCAGCGCCAACTCAACCCCCTCTTGGTCACCGCTCTGATTCGCCAAGAATCCCGCTTTGAGCCCACCATCCGCTCCATGGTGGGGGCGGCGGGGCTGATGCAGGTGATGCCCAGCACCGCCGACTGGATCCAAAGCCAAACCGACATCACCATCACCAGCCTCGACAACCCCGAAGACAACCTCAACCTGGGTACCTGGTACCTGGACTACACCCACCGGGAATACGACAACAACTCTCTCTATGCGGTGGCCAGCTATAACGCCGGACCGGGGAACGTGGCGGATTGGATCGACCGCGACAATTACCGCGACGCCGATGACTTTGTGGACCGCATTCCCTTCCCCGAAACCAAAGACTATGTGAAATCGGTGTTTGGGGGCTATTGGAACTATCTGCGGCTGTACAATCCCGACATTGCCCAGCGCTTGACCCGTCACCGGGCGAACGCTTCCTAGCTAAGGCCGTTTACCCCTACAATTAACAGCGTCAATACATCTGTTACAGAACTTCGCCAGTGCTCCCAGTGAGGCAGTGAGACCCCGTGAGTAAGTTGACCGTTGAGCAGCAGGAACAGCTTTCCAGCCTGGGGCTCTATCTTCAGAGCATGCGCCAGGAACAGGGGCGCACGGTGGACGAGGTGGCCACCCAAATCTTTATCCGTCCCGCCTTGCTCCAGGCGATTGAGGCAGGTCAGGCGGAGGAACTGCCGGAACCGGTCTTTGTCCAGGGCTTTATCCGTCGCTACGCCGATGCCCTGGGCCTCGACGGTAGGGAAATTTCCCAACAGTTTGAGCCCACCCCGGTGTCGGTGCTGCCGGACCCTGAGGCTGCCCAGGGGGGCATGGACGGGGTGGTGTCCAAACAGGAGCAACACAAGCTCAAGGTACTGGCCCCGGCGGAGCCCCGTACCCGCTCCGGCATTGGGTTGTGGATTGGTGGTTTGGCCGTGGTGGCGATCGCGGGGGGTGGTCTTTGGGCCGTGTTAGGGCAAGGGGGCGATCGCCCCAACCTCAACCTGACGGAGCGCAATTCCCCCGAGGTATCCGACCCTGCGCCTGCCGCCCCCACTCCGGAACCGGAACCCACCGCCGCCGCCCCTGCGCCGGAACCCACCGCCCCGGTCACCGTGGCCGTCAGCCTGACTGGAGACTCTTGGCTCCAGGTCACCGCCGATGGGGAAGAGGTCTATGAAGGGATCCTGCGTTCTGGCAGCCAAGAAACCTGGACCGCCGAGAGTGAGTTGGTGATTGCCACGGGCAATGCCGGGGCGGTGCAATTGTCCTACAACGGCGCTGAGCAACAGCCCATGGGGGATTTAGGCACCGTTGAACGCCGCACCTTCACCCCAGACGGCGGGGATACCGCTGCGGGGAATACTCCGTAACCTCGGTCCCTCTGCTTAGAATGGAACCATTTGCTGGAATCGCCCGGTCTTGACCCGGCCTATGCCTCCGCCATGACCTCGACCACAAAGTCTGACACCGCCCTCAAGGACACCGCCATCGATCAGGATGCCTACCTCGATGAGGTGCCTGATGACATTGAGATGTCCTTGTTCGAC
>JAQCHG010000475.1 GCA_027619675.1 Cyanobacteriota bacterium | reverse complement strand
TCAGGGTTCACCTCCATGTGAGGCTGATAGTTATTCAGCTTCATGTCTGCCTTGCCAATGGTGCGAATATTGTTCACCGCTGCTGCCGTCTTCTGCAAGCCAATTTGACCCGCCACATCGGCATCGATCGCCGCCTGGGAAACAAACGTCAGACAGGTGGCGGAGATCGCCCCCCCGTAGCTGCCAAACATGGGTCGCATATGCACCGGCTGCGGCGTGGGGATGCTGGCGTTGGGATCCCCCATTTGTGCCCAAGCGATCGCCCCCCCCTTGATTACAATCTCCGGCTTTACCCCAAAGAAGGCCGGTTTCCAGAGACAGAGGTCCGCCAGCTTGCCCGCTTCGATCGAACCCAAATGGTGGGAAATGCCGTGGGTGATCGCCGGGTTGATGGTGTACTTGGCCACGTAACGCTTGGCTCGGTGGTTGTCATTGCGATCGGAATCCTCGGGGAGCGCCCCCCGCTGCACCTTCATCTTGTGGGCGGTCTGCCAGGTACGCATGATCACCTCCCCCACCCGGCCCATGGCCTGGGAGTCCGACGAGATCATGCTGAAGGCTCCCAGGTCGTGGAGGATGTCTTCGGCGGCAATGGTTTCGCGGCGGATGCGGGACTCGGCAAAGGCCACGTCTTCGGGAATGCTGCGGCTGAGATGGTGGCACACCATCAGCATGTCTAGGTGCTCTTCTAGGGTGTTGGTGGTGTAGGGGCGGGTGGGGTTGGTGGAGGAAGGCAGCACATTGCTTTCCCCACAGACTTTGATGATGTCTGGGGCGTGACCGCCCCCGGCCCCTTCTGTGTGATAGGTGTGGATCACCCGGCCCTTGAAGGCAGCGATGGTGTCTTCCACAAAGCCCGACTCATTCAAGGTGTCGGTGTGGATGGCCACCTGAATGTCGTAGTCTTCCGCCACGCTAAGGCAGGTGTCGATGGTGGCGGGGGTGGTGCCCCAGTCTTCGTGGAGTTTGAGCCCCACGGCCCCCGCCTCAACCTGTTCCCGCAATCCGGGCTGGAGGGCACTGTTGCCTTTGCCCAAAAAGCCAAAGTTCAGCGGAAAGGCGTCTGCCGCCTGCAACATGCGGGCCATGTGCCACGCCCCTGGGGTGCAGGTGGTGGCGTTGGTGCCCGTGGCGGGTCCGGTGCCGCCGCCGATCATGGTGGTGACACCCGAGGCGATCGCCGTTTCGATTTGCTGGGGGCAAATGAAGTGGATGTGGGCGTCAATACCCCCGGCGGTGAGGATCATCCCTTCCCCGGCGATCGCTTCGGTGCCGGGGCCAATGATAATGTCCACATTGTCTTGGATGTAGGGGTTGCCCGCCTTGCCAATCTTGGCGATGCGGCCATCTTTGATGCCCACGTCGGCTTTAACAATGCCCCACCAGTCCAAAATCAGGGCGTTGGTGATCACCGTATCTACGGCCCCCTCGGCCCGCGCAATGGGGGACTGGCCCATGCCGTCACGGATCACCTTGCCACCGCCAAACTTGACCTCATCGCCGTAGGTGGTGAAGTCTTGCTCCACCTCAATGATCAACTCGGTATCCGCTAGCCGCAGGCGATCGCCCACGGTGGGGCCATAGGTCTCGGCGTAGGCGCGGCGATCCATGCGGTAGCTCATGGGCAATCCTCAGAAGGCTCAAAAATGCAGTTCACAGGCCAACTGTAGGGAAGATCAGCGCTAAACACCGCATAATCGCCTACAGTCGGCATTATTCTACGGTGACTTGCTGTTGATGGGTGCTGTCCACCGCGATTTGTAACGATGAGGAGGCTTTCGGGTCAGCGCGATCTCATTTTTTGAAAGCCCGTCACCCCACGCTTGCTGCAATGTTTGAATAGGCAATTGACGCTCTGCAATCTATATCAAAAGCCGTAGTGGTTCGTTGACGGCCATTCTAGAATTCTGCGGCGACAGTCACAGTCCCCCTTGGCTCCCTTGCCCCTCCGTTCCCCCATGCCAGGAACGGTTGGCAAATTTACGCCGTTTGGCTCTAGGCGCTCTGTTTGATCAGCCGGGGGGATAGGGGCACGGCGACCGACTGGGCAGCGGGCACTTCCCGCACTTGCCACTGTTCTGGCTCCCAGATTTCCGACAGCCACATCCCCTTGGCAGCATCGTAAATAGTGGCCTCTTGGCCGCGATAGGTAAAGCTAAAAAAGGCTCCGGTGGCGGCGTTTGAGCCTGTGAAGAGGGCACCGGGAAAATCTAGATTAAATTGGCCGTACACTGTGTCAAAGGGCTGGCGGCGACCCTCTGGGCTGACGTAGGTGGCTTGCAGGTTCCGCAGGTTAAAAATCAAGTGGGGTTGATTGCTGAGGCGATCGCCCGCTACCCAACCACAAATATATCCACCCGCGCAAAAACTGTAGCGAAATTGAAATTGGGTTGCCCAAAGTTGGCAATGGGAAGCGGCCTTGCGATGGGAACGAATGCAATGGATGCTCTGAGTCCGCACGATGTAGCAACCTCAATACTGGCGATGGTTGATGATTGAGCACTCCCAGCCATGGGCTGATGGCACTCTACCCACACCCTTCAGATTGGCGTTGAGCCTACGCAGGTTTGGTAGATGAAGGACCTGTTCAGTCCGTAAACTCACGTGTCTAACTGTCCAAAGCATAAGGGCCTGCTTTTAAATCCCGTATTTTTGCTGAGGTCACTTCATTAAAGATTTACGCAAACCCTGGTTGACTGTTAAGCGATGCTTAAGCTGCCCGTCCCAGGCCGGATGCAGGAGATCGGAAGGTTTGTGGGTTCCGCCGCGATCGCTAGACCAGGGCTATGGGGCATGATATGACTGAATAGGAAGGGGAGTAGCTACGGATGGCCTTCACGGCGTCCGGCGTCTAGATCAACATACTGGGGATGACCCTGGTTTAGACGGCAGCCGATAGATTGCTAGCGAGACCTTCACTGAGTCCACTGCTGAGTGGGCTTGGTGAGGTATGGCGATCGCCCTTCACACTCATCACGCCCGCTCAGCCTCCACCATTGCAACGAGAGGCAGCGAGGCATGCTAACAGGTTTCACCGCAGGTTTATTACTTATCACCCTGTCTGAGCTGGGGGATGGTTCTGGAAAGCCGTTCAGA
>JAQCHG010000474.1 GCA_027619675.1 Cyanobacteriota bacterium | reverse complement strand
CTCCCATGCTCCCCAGCTCCCCCACCCAAGGAAACGGTTGGCAAACTTACGCCGCGCTGGACTAGGGGGAGCCTGTGAGGCGGGTGAGGTAGCGCTCGATCAGCAAAATCGCCACGATGTCGTCGATGGGGCGGGGCGGGGTGCGGAGCCCTTGGGGTAATAGCCGTTGCCAACCCTGGGGGGGATACATCTGCCAATAGCGATCGCGGGCCTCCAGGCTGGTGTAGCGTTCATCCACCAACAGCACCCGAGGGGGGTCGGGCAATTGCCCCAACTGCCCTTTCCATTCGGCGGCGCTGGTTTGGTCCCCCATCACAATCAGCGAAATGGGAAAATCTTGCCGCAATTGGCCAATGGTGGCCATGACCGTGGCGGCGGGCACCACCGCCTGGTGCCGCAGAATCCGATCCAACCCCATCACCGCCAAACCACATTTATGCCGTCCCGGATCGAACCCCAAAATCAGCGGTTGAGACAGGTTCTGTACGGGGGAAATCACAGTATCCACATCCAAAGGGGCGATCGCGAGGGGCCATAGCTGAGGGGCAGCTCGATGCCGGGCGGCGTCAATGGGCCAACCCTGGCCTCGGGCGGAGGAGCCGGGGAGTCAGGGGTGCCGTGACTGCCGCCGCAGAGTACTCGGGCAATCCCTGTCCCATCCAGGCATTCTGCCCCAGATGGTGACAAACGGTCGGGGATATTCCCAGGGGGATGCTCTGGATTTGGGCTCAGCGTGACTGTCCCCATTATCAATGGATCCTTCAGGGAACCACAGCGATCGGGGATCTGGGGGGGCGATCGCCCCTTCCCCCCTAGCTGGTCAGCAACCATGGGGGCAACCTATGAAGGGAGCAAAAGGCCGACGCTGTGGCATTTCCAGGGATCTGTGAGTACACTGGGGCGATGGTTTTTAGGCCATGGACAGCACGAGGGATCCCTATCCCCATAACCCGCCCACCGATAGCGTCTGAAGGTAGATTCTGGGGATTCAGACGCTATATTTAGCGATATCGTAGGGTCTTAGGGCGATCGCCTCCCTGAGGGTCTGGGCTCGGCCCAACGGCTGATGGGGCGGCATAGCCCTGGAATCAGTGATAGTCTTGTAGTACGTTTGTTTTTCGCCCACCGTGGCACCCCTGGCCAGTGCATATTAGATGCGTTGAACTGTCCCATTTCAAGTCCTTCGGGGGCACCGCTGAGGTGCCGCTACTGCCAGGGTTTACGGTTATTTCTGGCCCCAATGGATCGGGCAAGTCCAACATCCTCGATGCCCTGCTGTTTGCCCTGGGGCTGGCCAGTTCTAAGGGCATGCGGGCCGATCGCCTGCCGGATTTGGTCAACCAGAGCCACTTGGGTCGCCGCTCCACCGCTGAAGCCCTGGTGACGGTGACCTTTGACATCACCGATGTGCCCCCGGAACTGCTGATGGCAGAGGATGAGGCCAGCCCACCCCTGGATTTGGCGGGGAACGGTACAACGGCAACGGCGGCGGATGCTGCCGACGATGACGGAGACAGCCAGGGCAAGGTCGTCCCCCTCCCCACGACTCCCCGCGAGTGGCGGGTAACCCGGCGGCTACGGGTGACCAGTCAGGGCACCTACACCTCCAACTACTACATCAATGGGGAGCCCTGCACCCTGACGGAACTGCACGAACAACTCCAGCGGTTTCGCATCTATCCCGAAGGCTACAACGTGGTGTTGCAGGGGGATGTCACCAGCATCATCTCCATGAATGCGCGGGAGCGACGGGAAATCATTGACGAGCTGGCGGGGGTGGCTGCCTTCGATCGCAAAATTAACCAGGCCCGCGACAAGCTGGAAGTGGTGCGGGAACGGGAAGAACGGTTCCGCATTGTGGAAAAGGAACTGATTACCCAGCGGGAACGGCTGGCCCAGGACCGCCTCAAGGCCGAAAAATACCAGCGCCTCAAGGGGGAACTGCACCTGCGTAGCCAGTGGGAAGCGGTGCGTCTGTGGCAAAGCCAGCAGCAGCAGGTGCAGGCGGTGCGCCAGCACATTCAACAAGAAACCCAAGCTGCGGCCACCCTCGCCCAGGAAATTGACACCCTCACCGCCACCCTTGACACCACCCGCACCACCCTGGCGACCCTGAGTGCGCGGGTGAAGGCCCTGGGGGAAGAGGACTATTTGGCCCTGCAATCACGCCTCGCCACCCAGGAGGCGGAACTGCGGCAGCTAGAGCGCCAGGCCCAAACCCTGCAAGGGGAGCAAGAAACCACCGCCGCTGCCCTGCGGCAGGCCCAAATTGATCTGCAAACCCAGCAGCAGACCTTGGCCCGCCTGACGGAAGAACGCACCATCCTGACCCAGGGGGAACTGGTGGCCCTGCAGCAGGCCCAAGCGGCAGCCCAGCAGGCGTTGGCGGAAAAACGCAACGCCACCAGCGCGATCGCCAGTGCCTCCCAAGCTTGGGTGGCGGAACAAACCCAGCGGCGACGGCAAATTGAAGGCTTACTCACCACCCTAGAGCCCCAGCGCTCAGAACAGGTGCGCCTCCAGGAGCGGGTGAGCCAACTGACCCAGCAAATTGCTGATTTGCAAACCACCCTCCAGGGGCTGATGGCGGAAATGGCCCAGCAGGGCGCGTCCGAGCCAGGTGCGGTCCCCACCGCAGCGGAGGGGCAGGTGCAGGCGTTGGCCCAGGCCCTCGCAACGGCGGAGCAAGAACTGCAACTCCAGCGGGACACCCAGCAGCGGCTGTTGCAGGAGCAGCGGGACAAACAGCGGCAACTGGATCGCCTGGAGGCCCAAACCCAGGCCATGCAAGAAAGTCAGGGTACCCAGGCCACCCAACTGCTGTTGGACAGCGGCCTGTCGGGCCTCCATGGGCTGGTGGCCCAACTGGGGCGGGTGGATCCCCGCTTTCAACTGGCCCTAGAGATTGCGGCGGGGGGCCGACTGGGGCACCTGGTGGTGGACAGCGATCGCGTCGCTGCCCAGGCCATTGACCTGCTAAAACGCCAGCGGGCGGGGCGGGCCACCTTTTTACCGTTGAACAAAATCCGCGCCCCCAAGTTCACCCCCATCCCCGACTGGAAGCGTCCCGACGGGCTCATCAACTACGCGGTGGATCT
>JAQCHG010000473.1 GCA_027619675.1 Cyanobacteriota bacterium | reverse complement strand
ACATCCCTCCCTCCCCAGCCGTCCCCCCTATCAAGTCGGTGGCAGTTTAGGGCTGAACGTCCCCAGCTATGTGTACCGTCAGGCTGACACGCAACTGTACGAAGCCCTGGTGGCGGGGGAGTTTTGCTATGTGCTGAACTGTCGCCAGATGGGCAAATCCTCCCTGCTGGTGCATACCCAGGCGCGCCTGGTGGCGGCGGGCTATCGCTGCGCCACCCTGGATATCACCAGCCTCGGCAGCGAACAGGTGACACCAACCCAGTGGTATCGCGGCGTGGTGGCAAGTCTTTGGCGCAGTTTGGGGCTGTTTAGCCAAGGGCACTACAAAGACTGGTGGCAGGCCCAGGGCGACATTCCCCCCGTGCAGTGCTTGCAGCGATTTTTTCAGGATGTGCTGGCCCTCTATGTGCTCGATGGGCCGCTGGTGATTTTGATCGATGAAATTGACAGCGTGCTGGGGCTGGACTTTAGCCTCGATGATTTCTTTGCGCTGATTCGCTTTTGCTACAACCAACGGGCGGTGGATCCGCTATACGAACGCCTCACCTTCGCGATTTTTGGGGTGGCTACCCCGTCCGATCTGATCCAAGACCGCCAGCGCACCCCCTTCAACATTGGTCAGGCCATTACGCTCCAGGGCTTTCAGCGGGCAGAGGCGACACCCCTGCTGACGGGGTTAGCGATCGCCCTGACGGCACCCGAAGCGGTGTTAACCGCCCTGCTCCACTGGACTGGGGGACAACCCTTTTTGACCCAAAAACTCTGTGCCGCCCTGTGGCAGGATTTTTGTCAGGCGGGGCAGCCCTTGACGGTTCCAGCAGCCGGTGCGGCGGACTGGGTGGAAGCCTACGTCCGCGATCGCCTGCTGGAACGGTGGGAGGTGCAGGACGAACCGGAGCATTTGCGCACCATCCGCGATCGCCTGCTGCGGCAACCCGCCCACATCAACCGCCTGCTAGGGCTGTATCACCGCATTTGGCACCAGGGGACGGTGCCCTGCGACGGTTCCGAAGAAGAAACGGAATTGCTGCTGGCGGGGCTGGTGATGCGCCGCGATCGCCACCTCCAGGTGGCCAATCCCATTTACCGGGCCGTGTTTGATGATGCCTGGATACAGCAGCAACGCCATGCGGTCTGCCCCTATGCCCAGGCGTTGGATGCGTGGCTCGCCTCCCAACGGCAAGATCGTTCCCGGTTGCTCCAGGGGACGGCCCTGCGGGAAGCCCAGGTCTGGGCCGAGGGGCAGCGCCTCAGTCCGGGGGATTATGCCTTTTTAGCCGCTTCCGTGGACTACGATCGCGCCCTGGTGGAACAGGCCCTGGAGGCGGAACGCAGCCAGGCGATCGCCGCCCAATTGCAGCAAACCCGCCGCAATCTGCGGCTGCAACGGGGCTTGATCATGGCCGTCAGCGTCGGCTGTCTGCTCACCACCAGCCTGGGGCTCGTGGCCCTGCGCCAATCCCAACGCGCTCAAAGGGAAGAACAGCAGGCCCGCATCAGTGAAGTGCAGGCCCTGACCGCCTCGGCGGAAGGGTGGATGGCCTCCAACCAGCACCTAGATGCCCTGCTCCAGGCCATCCAGGCCCGCGAAACCCTGGCGCAGATTGAGGATCCCAGTCCGGTGCTGGTGCAGTCGGTGAATGATGTCCTGTGGCAACTGATCCTGAACACCCATGAGGTGAACCGCTTTGCCGGCCACGAGGGGGAAATTAAGGCGGTGGCCTTTAGCCCCGACGGGGGCCAAATTGCCTCCGCCAGCGAAGACGACACCGTCAAGCTTTGGCGACCCGATGGCACCTTAGTGCACACCCTCATGGCCCACCGTCGCGGGGTGCGATCGCTGGCCTACGCTCCCCACACCGCCCAACTGGCCTCCGGCGGGGGGGACGGCACCGTTAACCTTTGGAATCCTCAAACGGGGCAGTTATTGCAAACCCTGGAGGGTCATCAGGCGGCGGTGATTAGCCTGGCCTTTCATCCCGAGGGGGGGCTGTTGGCCTCCGGCAGTGTCGATGGCACCGTGAAGCTGTGGGGTGCCAGCGGCACCCTGCAAAGGACCTTGACCGGACACGAGGCCATGGTGCGGGCGATCGCCTTCAGCCCCGATGGGCGGGTCTTCGCCTCCGCCAGCGCCGATCAAACCATCAAACTCTGGGATGCCCGCACCGGACAGCTCCTGAAAACGGTGACGGGCCACACCGCAACGGTGGCTAGCCTCGCCTTTAGCCCCGATGGCCAGACGTTGGCGTCCGCCAGTTCCGACGGCACGGTCAAACTCTGGGATGCCCAAGGCCAACTCCAGCACACCCTGATCGGCCATCAAGCCTCCGTCAGCGACGTGGCCTTCCATCCCGACGGCCAGTTTTTGGTCTCCACCAGCCTGGATCATGCGGTGCGCTTCTGGCGACCCACGGGCCAACCCCTGTTTGCCTACCGCAGCATTGCCAACGCGGGTAAACGCATCGCCTTGAGCCCCGATGGCCGCTATCTCGTTTCCTCCGGCCTGGGGGAAGACCAGGAGGTCCGTCTTTGGGACTTGACCTCCCCGTTCTACACCCTGGTGGATGAACAGGCAGCGGCGGTGGTGAATCTCGATCTCAGCCCCGATGGCCAAACCCTGGCGACGGCCAATGCCGATGCCACCGTTACCCTCTGGCCCTTGACCGGGGGCAGTCCCCAAACCCTGCGGGGGCATCAGGCCATCGTGTTGGCTGTGGATTTCAGCGCCGATGGTGAACAACTGGCCTCTAGCAGCATGGATGGCACGGTGCGCCTGTGGAGCCTGGACGGCACACTGAAAGAGACTTTGACGGCCTGGCAGGCCATTGGTCAAGTGGCCTTTCATCCCCAGCGATCGCGGCTCGCCTTCGGCACAAAGCAGGGGGATATCCAGGTGGTGCAACCCACTGGAGAAGTCGTCCACACCCTGACCACCGGGGGCGGCCTGATGCCCTATCTGACTTGGTCGCCAGGGGGCGATCGCCTCGCCGCCGGGGGGGAAGATCAGGCGGTTTACCTGTGGGATCCTGCCACGGGATCCCTGCGCCAAACCCTGAGCGGCCATACCGACACCATCCGCACCCTGGCCTTCAACGGCGA
>JAQCHG010000472.1 GCA_027619675.1 Cyanobacteriota bacterium | reverse complement strand
CCGCTGCCCGCCTAGTGGATGTGATGGCGGCCCTGACAGATTCCCTATCTGACGAAAAGCTCGAAAACCTGGTTCAGAGCCTCTACCAAGATCAGCTAGAGGATTAGGCACCCCCCGATAGTTCCTGCTCCCTGGTATCCGAGGATGGTGTGGGTAGTCTCTGCCGGGTCGTAGCGATGGTGCGATCGCCCCTAAAAGACCCTGGCATACTGAAAAAGGCCCCAGCGGGCAGCCCAGCTTGAGTTGGGTTTCCAGTTTCACCTTGGGATTCAGTATGTTCGGCACCTTTCAGCAGAGCACCCTCCGCATTGAATTGGACGTGTCCGCCGCCGCCATTCGCGCCTGTCTGCTGGAACCCCAGCAATTTCGGCAATGGCTGTGGCCGCAGCAATTCTCCGATGGCTTGCCCGATGTGCTGCAACCCGGCACCACCTTCGCTAGCCACCTCGGCCCCATCACCATTCACCATCAGGTCACCGACACCACCCCCCAGCACCTGCGCCTGATCATGGCCGGGGGGGTGGATGGCTTCCATGAATGGTCCTGGGGTGATGGCTGGGTGCAGTCTCGGCTGGAGGGTATTTCCCTACTGCCCCTCAACTTGGCCCAAACCACGAACCTGTGGCGGTTGCGCCAGTTCCTTGCCCCCCAGCCCACCCCGCCTGAACCCTCCTAAAGGCCATGGGCGGCATTCCCAAGAACGAGACGACGGCTGTTTTAGCCCCCATTACAGACTGGTTCCAGCGCCAGGGCTGGCAGCCCCTCCCCTTTCAAGCCCAGGCTTGGGCGGCCTACCTGGCGGGCCACAGCGGCCTGATTCAAGTGCCAACGGGCGCGGGCAAAACCTATGCAGCGGTGATGGGGCCGTTAGCAGAAATGTTGACGGATCCCCAGCCGGGCCTGCAACTGCTTTACCTCACCCCCCTGCGGGCACTGTCGCGGGATATTGAACAGTCCATTCAGCGGCCCATTCAAGCCATGGGCTGGGATCTGCGGGTGGAGTCCCGCACGGGGGATACCCCTGCTACCCGCAAAGCTAAGCAGATGCAGGCCATGCCCCAGGTGCTGATCACCACGCCGGAGTCCCTGGCGGTGATGCTGTCCTACCAAGCGGGGGCCAAGCGGTTTCGGCACCTGCGCTGTGTGGTGCTGGATGAATGGCACGAGCTGATGGGGTCTAAGCGGGGTACCCAGGCGGAACTGGGGCTCTCGCGGCTGCGGCAGTTGGCCCCTAACCTCCACACCTGGGCCTTGTCCGCCACCCTGGGCAATGTGCAGGAGGCGGCCCAGACGGCGGTGGGGCTGGGGACAGAGCCCGTGATTATCCAGGCGGATGTGCGGCGAGATACGGTGATCCACAGCGTTCTGCCAGAGGCGGTGGATAGTTTTCCCTGGGCGGGGCACCTGGGGCTGCGGATGTTTGAGGCCCTGGTGGCGGCGCTGGACATTGAGACATCTACCCTGATCTTTACCAACACCCGCAACCAGGCGGAGCGCTGGTTTCAGGCCCTCAGCTTTGCCCTACCGGACCACGGCCATCGTCTAGCCCTGCACCACGGATCCATTGACGTACAGCAGCGGCAGGCGATCGAGGCGGGGGTGAAGGCGGGAGATATCAAGTGGGTGGTCTGTACGTCTTCGTTGGATTTGGGGGTGGACTTCCAACCGGTGGAGCGGGTGGTGCAAATCGGTAGCGCTAAGAATCTGGCCCGGTTGCTTCAGCGGGCGGGGCGATCGGCCCATGTGCCCCAGGGCACCGCTGAGGTGTTCTTTTTGCCCACGAATGCGTTGGAACTGCTGGAGATCTCGGCGTTTCGGCGGGGGTTGGCGGCGGGGGCGATCGAAACCCGTCCCCCTCGGGAAAAACCCTATGACGTGCTGATCCAGCATCTGGTCACGTTGGCCTGCGGCGATGGCTTTGAGCCCACCACGACCCTCGCCACCCTGCGGCAGACCGTTGCCTATCGCCAGCTTACGGATGGGGAATTTCACTGGATTCTAGAGTTTATTGAGCAGGGGGGGCAGTGCTTGGGGGCCTATCCCCGCTATCAAAAGGTGGTTCGACAGGACGGGGGGTATCGGGTCACCGACGCGAAAATTGCTCGCATGCACCGCATGGGTATCGGCACCATCACCAGCAATCAGGCGGTGCGCATCGTCTACACCAACCGCCGGGAAATTGGCACGGTGGAAGAAAACTTTGTCTCGCGGCTCAAGCCTGGGGACGTGTTTTTCTTTGCGGGGCGGCAGTTGGAGTTTTTTCAAATGAAGGACATGGTGGTGTACGTGAAAAACACCCGCCGCCAGTCTACGGTGACCCCCACCTGGGGCGGGGGACAGTTGGCCATTTCTGACACCCTCAGTACCCACCTCAGGGCGGAGGTGGAACGGGCACGGCACCCCAAGGACTGGAGCCGTGACCTTCACTGCATTGCCCCCATTCTCGCTACCCAAACCCGCCTGTCGGCCCTGCCAGCGGCGACGGAACTGCTGGTGGAATGTTGTCAAACCCGCGAGGGAGCCCATCTCTATGGGTTTCCCTTTGAGGGGCGGTTTGTCCATGAGGGGTTGGGGTTTCTCTGGGGCTACCGCTTTGCCCGCCAACGGGCCGCCACGTTTACCATTTCCGTCAATGACTACGGCTTTGAGATTCTGGCCCCCAAGGGGTATCCGTTTCGAGACCTGTTCTCACGGGATTTTTTTAGCCTGGAGAATTTGGCGGCGGATATTAAGGCCAGTGTGAACCTGTCTGAGCTGGCCCAGCGGAAGTTTCGCGGGGTGGCCCAGGTGGCGGGGCTGGTGTTTCAGGGTTATCCCAGTGCCCGCAAGACCTCGGCGCAGCTCCAGGTAAGTAGTTCACTGCTGTATGAGGTGTTCACAAAATATGAGCCTGACAATCTACTGCTCCAGCAGGCGGAACGGGAGGTGTTGCAGGAGCAACTGGAAGCCCATCGCCTCGCCGCCACCCTAACCCGTTTGAGCCAACTGTCGATCCTCTGGCAAACGCCGCCCCGTCCCTCTCCCTTGGCGTTTCCGCTGCTGGTGGAGCGTCTGGGTCCCCGCATGGGCAATGAGAGTTTGATGGCGCGGATTGAACGGA
>JAQCHG010000471.1 GCA_027619675.1 Cyanobacteriota bacterium | reverse complement strand
GTAAACAACCCTTGCCTGGGGCGGCGGCGGGGCAAGGGAACCCCACCCTGTTTCCATGGCTCAGAGGTCCAGGGTGGGACTACTTACCTGGGGCGGCGGGGCAAGGGAATCAAGGCCCCTATGACTTCCGCCACGGAACCCCCGTGGTTTGTCAAGTCTGAAATTGTCAACCAGAAACCTATCAGGTAAGGCTCCCTGGCCCCCCTAGCCACAAATTGAATGCTGACAAACCACAACATCCCAGCCCAGAAAAAAGGGAGGTACCCGAAGGCACCTCCCGAGTCATTCCCTTGAAGTGGTCAACAAAAGCTGAAGGCCTAGGATCTGTCATCCATTTCAGTTAGAACCCTTGTGGTCCCGCAGTTATCGCCCTTAGCTCTATGACAGGAGCGGGCGTGGCGGCGGTTTCTCCATCAGGGTGACAACCATCAATGGATGGCGCTTCCTAGGAAGGCACCTTGCGGTAGGGCACCTTGGTGGCGATGTTGATATCGCTGGTGGTCACCCGAGCCGGGGCAGCCGCACTGGGGCTGATGCTGCGGGCCATACCGAGGAACATAGCGGGATTGCCTGCGGTGGGCGTCTTGTCCTGGGGAACGAAACGACGCACCTGATTTTGCCAAACGATCTGGGGGAAGCCCAGCACAGAGCGATAGTACTCGTCGTAGCGGGGCAGGCGAATATTGGTGGGGGTTTCCCCTGCGGAACGGCTGGCCAAATAGCGGCGACGCTGATAAGGCACGGTGTTGTAACCAAAGGCTTCTAGATACTCATCGCTGTCGAGCAAATCGTTGACAAACCCTTGGATGCCCTTGGTCACCACCACGATGGACCAGGCAATTTTTTCCCGCTCGTTATAAACTGAACGGCCCAAAACCCGCTCAACACACTGCTCTACGAAGCGATAGTTGCTGTTCTTCTCGTAGAAGCTGGTGTAGAAGGTGTTGGACAGCAGCAGCCCCCGAATGAAATCCCGCACCGTGATCTGACCGTTGCGCAACTGAGACTCCAGAAAAGGCTCACGGTCCCACTTGAACGCATAGAAAAAGATCTGACGATAGGCCGCCTCAATCAAGGCATCCATACCGGTGGAATCTAGCAGGTCGTCAGTGCTAAAAACCCGAGGCTGCTCATCCCCCGGCACTTCATACCCAGCCACACGGACGTTTTGGCTGACAGGTGAATAACTCAACAAAGGAAGAGCCACGTTTGAATCTCCAGAATCTCAGGATTTTTACAATCGTTAAGGGTAATCATAGGGGAATGGCCCGACGATCCCGAACGATTCTGAGTAAATCCTCACAGAGCTTAACATTTGCTGGAGGCTTTACAGAGAGCCACTTTCCGGCATTGACGCCCCCCTTCACAGAGGCTTTCGGAGAGAGAATATAGGCGGTTTGGGTAGCGCTGTCTCCAGGGCAAGACAATCTGTTACAAACCGAGATCTTTCCCGCCCTGGGATGGCTAAGGTCTCGACAGGGGTGGGGGAAGACATCCATCAGCCTCCGGTCTGCGGTGGTCCCCCTCGCTACCAGCCAAACACGGAATAGCAGGGGAAGGGCTGGGCCGTGGCGGCATCGGTGGGAGTTGGGGCCTCTCCCTGATCGAGGCGGGTCTCAGCACAGAAGGATGCGGTGTTGGATAAGCCGATGACCGTACTGGTGCGCAGCCGTAGGCCGGAGTGGGGAAACCAAAATCGTTCGGTAGAGCTCATGGTGGCGTAGTCCGTGGTGAGCACTAAACCATCTTGATCGTCTACTTGATAGCGGCCTACCACGGGGCTGGTTTCGGCGTATCCCTTTTCCCGCAGCAGTCGGCCCTGGCGGGCATCGTCTGCATCGGGCACCAGCACCAAGACGGTGGCTCCGGTTTGCTGTTTGCCCGCTTCGTCCCAGTCCATGGAACCCTGCCACTGCACGGCGGCACCGCCGATGGCGGCACTGGGGTCAACGTCGTGCATTTTGCAGATGGCGGCCACTTCTGGTGCATCAGCCGCTAACACCGAGGCGGTAATTTCCAGTTGCCCCAATTCTGTGCGGCGCATTGCCAAATGATGGGTGGTGCGCTGGGAGTACCAGCGGCCTTCACTCATCCGAAAAAAATCCATTGCTTCCATTGCGTTGCCCTAGCCGATAGCTCGACACCTGGTGGAACCGTCGTCCCCAAACTGGGTTCCAATCCTTTAGTATCCTAGGGAACTTTGTGCCGGGATGCACCGCCTCAAGGCAATGGGGGTTGGCCTGTCCCCTAGATGGGGGTGGAAACGTAACGGCGACGCTGACACCAATTCCAGAGCCCCCACCCTGATAGACCCAGTAGGCCCAACAGGATCCCCGGTTCTGGGGTGACGACAGCTTCACCCGTTAGCCCTCGGGCCACAAACACGACATCGTTGTAGTCGAGGTCGCCCCCGCCCACGATGTCTTCAAAGCCAAACAGAACCCATTCGTCAACGAAGTAGGCCACCATGTGCTGCTGGCGATCGCTGTTTTCTTCCGCATTGGCCCCCAAGATTTGAGTGGCCGTTGTGGCCGTTTCGCCGCGACTGTAGCCGTTGGAGTTGATGAAAAAATCAATGGTAGTGCCTGCAACAAAGGCCCCCAAACTTCGCCCTTCACCCAATCTAAGTGGCCCATTGGCATTTTTTAAAATGCTGTCAGGGGAGGACACATCCGAGAAGATCATTTGCAAGGGACCATCGTTCACTGAAAAGAGGAGCTGGTTACGATATCCGGCCCCTTCATTGATGAAATAAATCTCTAGCGGATCAACGTTGTTTCTTAGGCGCAGGCTGGTGGGTTTAGCCTGCCGCAGTTCTATGTTGGTGAACGCTTTGCTTTCCGTTTGGACATAGCTATTGAAGCGGGCATGTTGGGCTGGGGTCAAAGAAATTGCCTGGGCTGGATTCGCCACCAGGGCTGTGGAGAGGGTAGTCACAGCCATAAGCCAAGGTTTCCAAAACCTTTTAGAAAGGTGAACCATAACAGCACCAAGAATAGGAAAAATACAGCACAGTTGAAATTCGGAGGTCCGCCGCGGCGGCGTTGGCGCCATGTTCGAAAGCTCCGCCTTGGGGCAACACCTTCGTTGCTAGCGCCCA
>JAQCHG010000470.1 GCA_027619675.1 Cyanobacteriota bacterium | reverse complement strand
GGGGGAGCGGGGAGCGGAGGAGCGGGGAGTTTTGAATTCTGGCTCCTGACTCCTGATTCCTGAATTCTGGCTTCTGACTCCTCGCTTTTAAGGAGGGCTACCGCCGCTGAGCCAACGATCTTGGTCAGGGCTATTTTGAGCAATCACCAGGTAATAGCCGCCCTGGCGCTCAATCACCATCACCCGTGCCCCCCGCCGCAGGGTGATGGTGGCCCAGTTGGGCAGTTTGGCGCTGATGGTGACCAGGTTAGCGGCGGCGTCCTTGACATCCACCTGGCCGATTTTGCCCGATTCTTCAAAGGGCACAAAGGCGGAGGTGACGGTGCCGAGGCAGCCGACGAGGCGATCGCTGCTGGCATCTTCGCCAAAGGCGGCGAATACCTGACCAATGGGCCGCGACAGCAAACTGCCGACGAATAACGAGAACACTAGGGATCCGGCAAACACCCCCAGGGCGACAAGCCCCACGGGCGGTGTGTCCAGCACATCCCCGAGGGTGACATTGAGGAGCCAACCCACAAATCCCCACAGGGTCAGGTCCATGGCCAGTAGGAGCAAAAGGGGCGTTTTGCCCACCCCAAACCAGGCCAAGACCTGCAAAGGGCTGAAGCCGTCGCCATCCGCGCCCCAAAAGCCGCCCCCATCCACGTCGGCATCGACATCGGCGTCAATGTCCGCATCCACATCGATATCGGCATCCACATCCGCGTCGAAGTCCAGATCCCCGTCCACATCGGCATCGAGATCGTCATCGCCGCCGCCGGACACGATCACGAATAGGAACAGGGCAATCCCCGCCCCCAGAAAAATCCAATAAGGCAGGTTGACGGGGCTAAAGAGCATGGGCAGACCTGAGGCAGTTCACCAGAACTCGCAGGATTGATCCCAGAGCGATCGCCACGGTCCCCAGGGATAGGGGCGATGACCATGGGTGGGGAGCAGAAGAAATCCGTGGGCGTCTCATACCGGAGAGCGGTCCTGAAGGGGCAGTGAGTGGTGGGGATCGCCGCTGCTGGCCAGGGCCAGGGTCAGGCTTGCAAAGGGCCACTAACGTTGGGCGATCGGCGGCCAACCTGCCCCAAGATAGCTGCCCTACAATGAAAATCAGAACTGTAGATAGCTTTTTTAACCCATGAAACCAAAGCGCCTCGGCCATGTGGCCATTTGCGTGCAAGACATTGCTAAGGCGGTGGCGTTCTACCAAAGCTTAGGGATGGAGGTGGCTTGGCAGGATGCGGACTGGGCCTATGTGAAGGCCGGAGACGATGGCTTAGCCCTCCTCAGCCCCAGCTATGAGCAGGCGGGACCGCATTTTGGCTTCATCTTCAGCGATCGCGCCGAAGTGGACGCCGCCTACGATCGCCTCAAGGCCGATGGGGTCTATGTCACCCCAATCCACGAACATCGGGACGGCACCGCCTCTTTCTACGGCAAAGATCCTGATGGCAATTGGTTTGAGTACCTCTACGAACCCGCCCCAGTGGCCGCTGCGGTGTGATTTCCCCCCTTACTGCTGCCCCTTATCCCCCGCTCCCGCACCTTCAATGCGGATTGGAGCACGAATGAGGATTGGAGCAAGGACATGGCTCCTAATCGGCCTCCTCAACCCGGCTCCCAGTCCTCCTCCGCCCAGGTGCTGACCGGGCGCAGCACCTCGGGAATCGCATCTTCGGGGGGAAATTCCAGCAGGGTCTCCCGATAGCCCAGGTAGCCCGACAGGGCAAAGGCGGTCAACATCCGGGTCACCGCCGCCCACACCGACTGATCCAACGCCCAGGGCTCAAACCGCCGGGCATCGTCAGCAATGGAGCGGAGCGCCCAGAAATAGCTGTTGCGGACCATAGAGCCCTGTTTCTTGTAGGTGGGCACATCCTCAGCATGGAGCAATAGCACAGGGGCATCAACGCGACAGCGCATAGGCAAGGCTCTGGGTTCCCAACAATCGGCATAGCGGGGTAACCGCTTCTGATACCTTAAATCCAGAGGGGCCTAGGCTTCAGCAACCGGGCACGTCCCCACGGGTGCAGTCGGGTGGGATCATCCTGAAGCAGAGTAGGCAGGCAGATAATTCCAGACAGTTTATTTAACAGTACGATTGGGCACCCATGACAGCGGCAGTTTCCATCCAAAACGTCCACAAGGTTTACAACAACGTCCCGGTCGTCAACAACCTTTCCCTCACCATCCAATCGGGGGAAAGTTTTGGCCTCTTGGGACCCAACGGCGCGGGCAAATCCACCACCATTCGCATGTTGACCACCCTCACGGAGCCCTCCGATGGCCATCTGGTGGTGGCGGGCCATGATGTGCAGCGGCAAGCCACCGAGGTGCGGCGGGAAATTGGCGTGGTGCTGCAACAAACCAGCGTTGATGGCGATCTGTCCGTGTGGGAAAACATGGAACTCCACGGGCGTATGCACCACATTCCCAACCCCCAGCGCCAGCGCCGCATTAACCAGTGGCTAGAGTTTGTGGAACTCAGCGATCGCCGCGACGATAAGGTTAAAACCCTCTCCGGCGGCATGAAGCGGCGCTTACAGATCGCCCGCGCCCTGCTCCACGAGCCCAAAATCCTCTTTTTGGATGAACCCACCGTGGGGCTTGATCCCCAAACCCGCCGCCGCCTCTGGGAAATCATTCGGGGGCTCAACCAGCAGGGCATGACCATGCTGCTGACCACCCACTACATGGAGGAGGTGGAATACCTCTGCCATCGGGTTGGCATTCTCGATCAGGGACAGTTGATCGAGGCGGGCACCCTGCCGGAGTTGCGTCGCAAGCACGGGGAAGGGTTGGTGATGACCCAACAGGGCGATCGCTGGCACTACCAGTTCTTTCCCACCCTGCAAGCGGCGAACCAATACCTAGAACAGCAGCCCGACAAAACTGGGATGATGACCCGCCCTTCCAATTTGGAAGATATCTTTGTAGAACTAACGGGCCGCAACCTAGATTAATCGGCGGGTCCGTCGCCTGTGCCCATGCCGCAATTGGCCAATTTAATCGAAGCCATCCTCTACTTGAAGGGGCGGCCCCTACCCATCGCCCGCATTGCTGAATATGCCGGGTGCGATCGCGAGGCGGCGGAAGAGGGGTTGATGGAGCTCA
>JAQCHG010000469.1 GCA_027619675.1 Cyanobacteriota bacterium | reverse complement strand
AAACAGACCACCCTGATTGAGGTCATCACCCAGAGCGAAGAAACCCTCTACTTTAACCCCGACACCCTGTATGCCCTGCCCCTGCGGGTCAATCGCACCGTCACCGTCAACGGCATCACCCTCCCCGCAGGCACCGTGATCGAAGGGCAACTAGAACCCATCGAAGGCGGCTTGCGCTACGTCACCACCCACATCCAAGCGGGGGGCTTCCGACGTTCCCTCAACGCCAGTTCTGAGGTCCTGCGGGATGTGAAAGACCCTCGGGAAACCTCCGCTGAGGCGATCGCGGGGGATGCCGCCATCGGCGCTGCGGGGGGCGTGGTGCTGGGGGTGCTCTTAGGGGGCGGCGTTAGCGCCGGGGAAGTAATCGGTGGAGCCGCCGCCGGGGTGATCATTGGCAACGTCACTGCCCAGCGGGTGGTGGTGATTGAACCCGGTCAACCCATCATTCTCTATGTAGACGCCCAGTAGGCCAGTCCTGGAAACAGTCAAGCCTAAGTTTGTAGCTGGGTGGAGCGCTAGTGAAACCCAACACAGCCCACTATCCAAAGGTCCAGTAGGCCAGTCCTGGGAACACGCTGGTAACCGTGACGATCCCCTACTCCCCGGCTGTGTTGCCCCCTGGCTTCCCCCACCCCTACGGTAGGAAACGGTGCTCAAACCGACACCGTTTAGGCTAAACCCCGGCCTTCCGGCAAGATCACCATGGCATCCCCAAAGGAATAGAAGCGGTACTCTGCCGCGATCGCCGCTGCGTAGAGATCCAGCAGCCGTTGCCGACCAATCAGGGCGCTCACCAACATCAACAAACTAGCCCCCGGCAGGTGGAAGTTGGTCATCAGCCCGTCGATGACCTTCCACTGGTAGCCGGGGTAGATAAATAGATTCGTCTTACCCCGGAAGGGTTGCAGCGTTCCCGTCGCTGCCGCCGCCCCCTCCAGGGCACGAATGACCGTGGTACCCACGGCAATTACCCGCCCCCCTGCCGCCTTAGTGGCGTTGATTTTCTCCACCGTCTCCGGTGGCACATCCATCCACTCTGAGTGCATGGCGTGCTCAGTGATGTCCTCCGTCTCGACGGGACGAAAGGTGCCAATGCCCACATGCAGCGTCAGGATGGTGCGGCCAATGCCCCGCTGATCCAGGCGATCGAACAGTTCTGGGGTGAAGTGGAGCCCTGCGGTGGGGGCGGCGATCGCCCCAGCCGCTTCGGCGTAGATGGTCTGATAGCGCTCTGGGGCTGCCGTGGACTCGGTGATGTAGGGGGGCAGCGGCATCTGGCCCAGCCGTTCCACCACCGTCAGCAACGGTTCTCCCCTGGGGATGGTAAAGGCCAACAAGCGCCCATGGGTGTCGGCATCGGTAGCCACCACTTCCGCCATCAGTTCCGGCTGATCAGGGTTCGGGCCAAAGTGAATCACCGCCCCTGGCTTCAGCCGCCGTCCCGGCTTCACCAGGGCCAACCAACGCTGGGGTGCCTGTTCTTCCAGCAACAGAATTTCCACCGCTGCCCCCCCCGGCTTATACCCATAGAGCCGGGCGGGAATCACACGGGTGTTATTGAGGACCAGCAAGTCCCCCGGACGCAACAGGTCCGGCAAATCATAGACATGGCGATGCTGATGACTGTCAGGGCTATCCACCACCAATAGCCGAGCCTGGTCCCGAGGTTCCACCGGGTTCTGGGCAATGCGCTCCGGGGGTAAATCGTACTGATAGGCAGAGAGGCTGGTATCGTCAATGGCGCGATCGCCCATGGCGCAAATATGGGTAGAACTCCCAGGGTAGGTAGGGGGGGTTTCCCGCTGTGGACGGGGGAGGCATTTCAGACAATAGAAATGTAGCACCCGACCGGAGGGTCATGATGGACTATATCTATCACCTCGCCAACGCCAGCCTCACCCTTCGCATTGTGGAACATCTGCTTAGAATGGACGCTCTGCCTCTGTCCTTCATGACGGTCATCCATCAGATTGACGGCTGGGTCATCAAAATTCGCCTCCACGACACCGTCCAGTCTTCGGCAGCAGAAGACTTCCGCGCCTACTTAAGTGAGCTCGGCATTCCCCACGAACCTAATATTCGTCTCCGCATGGCCCTCTGGGGTCTAGAAACGGGGCAATCTCCCGTAGATGTGATGCGTCGATATCAAGTGGCCGTGGTGTCCCATGGACACCCTGACCGCGAAGAAATCGAGGCATTCCGGGGGCAATTTGTGATGGGTCTGGGCTACTGCCCTGAAACCCTGGCCTAGCCCCTAAAATTGGGGCGAGACGTGATCAAGGATGCCTCGCCCCATGAGTGAAGACACGATTTTTAGCAAAATCATTCGTCGTGAAATTCCCGCAGACATCGTCCATGAGGATGATGTCTGTTTAGCGTTTCGGGATGTCAGCCCCCAAGCCCCTACCCATGTGCTGGTGATTCCCAAAAAGCCCATTCCTAAGCTGGCGGATGCTGGGCCGGAAGATAAGGAGATCCTGGGCCATATGCTATTAACGGTGAAGGACTTGGCAGAAGGCCTGGGCATTGCTGAGGATGGCTACCGGGTGGTGATCAACACGGGGCAAAACGGTGGCCAGACGGTGTTTCACCTACACATGCACCTGTTGGGCGGGCGATCGCTGCAATGGCCGCCAGGGTAGGGCTGCTGAATATTTTTTGGCCAGAGTTACGGAACATTTAGGAAAAACAAGATTCCTTACGTGCCCCTTCAAAACTCAACGAAGAATCTTTAAGCTGAGCCCATGCGGATAGCTGTACTTTCCTATTTTCGCAAATCTGCGGGGACAGTATTTGGCCCCATGGGCTCAGCTTTTCGCCTTTGATTCTTTGTCGTACATCTGGCAATCATCACTATGACTTCTACTCTACGTTCTCGCGAAAACGCGAGCATGTGGGAGCGGTACTGTCAGTGGGTGACCAGCACCCAAAACCGGCTCTATGTGGGTTGGTTCGGGACGCTGATGATCCCCACCCTGATCACCGCAACCGTGTGCTACGTAATTGCGTTCATCGCCGCTCCTCCCGTTGATATCGACGGCATCCGTGAGCCTGTGGCGGGCTCTCTGCTCTACGGCAACAACATCATCTCTGGTGCGGTTGTGCCC
>JAQCHG010000468.1 GCA_027619675.1 Cyanobacteriota bacterium | reverse complement strand
AACAACATTGAGCACCTGATCTTTGTGAATGATCGGGTCACCCGCTATATCCCCATGGCCGCCCTCTATGACGGTCACCAGTACCTGATTGAGCAGTACGCCATCTCCAGCGTGTTGGCCCCCGCCATTACCGACAGCCGCGATCGCCTACCCGCAGCGGCAGCCACTCCGGTGCTGGGGTTGGGCCTGTCCCAGGGGGTGGCGGGCTATGCCCCCCTGCCAGGGGTGCCCCTAGAACTGGATGCCATTGTGCAGACCTCAGGGGACGATCGCCTCGGCATTTATCCCGGTAGGGTGTTTCTGGATGGGGACTTTGACCTGGCGGCCCTGCGGGATCATCTGCTAGACCACCGCATTCTGCACATCGCCACCCACGCGGAGTTTGTCCCCGGTCGGGCAGACGCGTCCTATCTGGTGCTGGGCACAGGGGAAAAACTGCCCATTGCCGATATTGAGCTGCTAGAGCGGCGGTTTCGCCACATTCACTTGGTGGTGCTGTCGGCCTGTCAAACCGCCCTGGGGGGGCAAGCTGGGGACGGCACTGAAATTGCCGGCATCAGCGCCTATTTTCTAGAGGCGAATCGGGCAAAGGCGGTGGTGGCCTCCCTGTGGTCGGTGAACGACACCAGCACCAGTCTGCTGATGCAGCGGTTTTATGCGTTTATGGCGACGGGGCAGTTGAGCAAGGCGGAAGCCCTGCGCCAGGCGCAACTCAGTTTGCTCACCCAAACCTCTTGGGATGATCAGTTGCAGGCGGTGGCCACGGCACGGGGGCTGTCCATTGTCAGCGCCGGATCAACGGTGGAGATCAACCCAGGGGGCGATCGCCCCTTAACCCATCCCTACTATTGGGCTCCGTTTATTTTGATCGGCAATAGCCTCTAACGGGATGCTGGCGCTGGGGATGCTGGCGCTGGGGATCCTAACGCCAGCGGTCATGCCAGCCAGGGTGACTGCGGGAGTCCTGCATCCCTTTAGGCAAGGAACCCGCCTTGCGGGGCACACCATCAAGGGCGGGCTGAGGCCCCATACACCGATTGATAGGTTTGGAAACCGCCGCTGAGGTTGTAGGCGGCAAACCCATTCAGGCGCAGAATGCGGGTGGCGTAGTAGGCCCGTTGCCCCACCTGGCAATAGACCCAAATCGGCTGGGTGGGGTCCAAGGTGGAGAGGCGATCGCGCAGGTCCGGCAGGGGAATGTTGAGGGCCTCGGGCACATGGCCCGCCTCAAACTCACCGGGATTACGGACATCCAGCAATAGGGCACCGTCGCGATCGGCCAAATCGGTCCAATGCACTAGGGGGGCATCCCCCCGCAGGGCGTTGGCGGCAATCATGCCCGCCATGTTCACCGGGTCCTTGGCCGCCCCAAACTGGGGGGCGTAGCAGAGTTCCGCCTCCTCCAGGTCAAACACCGTCGCCCCCATTTGCAGGGCCATGGCCACCACATCAATCCGCTTTTCAATGCCCGCCTTGCCCACCGCCTGGGCTCCCAGTAAGCGCCCATCCGACTGACGATAGAGCAGCTTGAAGTCAATGGGCTGGGCGTTGGGATAGTAGCCCACATGGTGGCCGGGGTGGAGGTATACCTTGCCATAGGGCCAGCCCAACCGTTGCAGCGTCTTTTCATTGGCCCCGGTGCTGGCGATGGTGAGCCCAAACAGGCCGCAAACAGAGGTGCCCTGCACCCCCCGAAACCGGGGCTGGCGGCCACAGATCGACTCCGCTGCAATGCGCCCCTGGCGGTTGGCGGGTCCCGCTAAGGGAATGTGGGTCCAAGCCCCGGTGACCACATCCCGCACTTCGATCGCATCCCCCACCGCCCAGATTTTGGGGTCGCTGGTCTGCATCTGGGCATTGACGCGAATGCCGCCGCGATCGCCCAAGGTCAGCCCCGCCGCCTGGGCTAGGGTCGTTTCGGGCCGCACCCCCATGCCCAAAATCACCAAATCCGCCCCGTGGGTGACCCCCGCCTGGGTGGTGATGTGCAGGCCACCATCGGGCGCAGCTTCAAACCCGGTGACGCTGTCTTGCAGGCAGAGGTTGACCCCCTGCGATCGCAGTTGGGCGTGGACCGGAGCCACCATCTCCGGGTCCAGGGGGGCCATCACCTGATCCTGAGCCTCGATTAGGGTCACGGCCAAACCCCGATGCACCAGGTTTTCCGCCATTTCTAACCCAATGAAACCGCCCCCCACCACGACGGCCCGCTGGGCCTGGTGGTCATCAATCCAACTGCGGATGTGGCGGCTGTCGGGAATGGTGCGTAGGGCAAAAATGCCCGGCAGGTCAATGCCTGGAATGGGGGGCCGCAGGGGCGCAGCACCAGGGGCCAGCACCAGGGCGTCGTAGGGTTCCTGATAGATTTTGCCGGTGGGGCGATGGCAGACGGTAATCGTAGCCTGCTCGCGATCGATGCTCAGCACCTCGTTCTCTAGGCGCACATCGATGTTGAAGCGCTGGCGAAAGAGATCCGCATCCGCCACCAGCAGCTTTTTCTCATCGGTGATCACATCCCCCACGTAGTAGGGCAGGCCGCAGTTGGCAAAGGACACAAACGATCCCCGCTCAAAGATGGTGATTGCTAACGTTTCTGAGAGGCGGCGGGCGCGGGCAGCGCAGGAGGCTCCCCCCCCCACGCCCCCCACAATGAGCAATCGTTTGGGGTGTACGCTCATCAACAACAGTCCTCAACGGCGGCGGTGCGCCCCGCCAGGGATGCCGTCACCCCGATCTCGCCAGGGGGAGATCGGAGCTAACGCCCAAGGGGCTGGGGCCACACTGGTAGAGACCCTAACAGGTGGGTTCCTGGGCCACGGCTATCCTTTACGATTTGCTTAGGGTGTCTGGCCTGGTGCTCCACCTGTCTTGTCCTGTTCTCCCCAACACGATGCAAATTCACGCCGATTTCAGCCAACGGGTGGTGGTGCATACCCCAGACTTGCCCTGGGTCGAGTCCCCCATGGCGGGGGTGCAGCGGCGCATGTTAGACCGCGATGGGGCAGAGGTGGCGCGGGCCACCTCCCTGGTGCGCTATGCCCCTGGCAGCGCCTTTTCTGCCCACACCCACGGCGGCGGGGAAGAGTTTTTGGTGCTGGACGGGGTGTTTTCCGACGAATATGGGGACTACCCAGC
>JAQCHG010000467.1 GCA_027619675.1 Cyanobacteriota bacterium | reverse complement strand
AACATGGGGGACGATGCGTTAGGGGATCTGTTGAAAAGTCCAGCGCGGGGGCGATCTCGCCCCCGCGCTGGGCTGCGGGTGGCGGATCTACTGTTGATGCCAGAGGAACATAAGACCCTGGCCAACTGGCTCATTCGCCGCTACGAGGCTTCTTTGCAAGAGATTGCCGACCATGTGGGTCAAGATCCAGCCACGGTGAAACAGACCCTCGATGCCCTGCTAGCCAAGGGGTTGTTAAAAACCGTCGAGAGCGGTGGGGAAGAGAAATACCGGATTCACCTCGCCCCCAAATCCGGGCGGCAAATGCCCAAGGACATTTACAAAGTCCTGGACAACTCTTCCCAGCAGGCTAACGTTTTCATTTCCTATTCCCGGCGCAATAAACCGTTTGTGGAACGGCTCCATGCGTCCCTAGAGGCCACCGACCGGGAAGTGTGGGTGGATTGGGAAAACATTCCCCTGGCGGTGGACTGGTGGCAGGAAATTGAACTGGGGATCGAACTGGCAGACACCTTCATTTTCGTGATTAGCCCCGACTCGGTGCAGTCCAAGGTGTGCGGCCAGGAAGTTGAGCACGCCGTCAAACACAACAAGCGGTTGGTGCCTGTCGTCCACCAGGATGTCTCGCCGGATCAGGTACACCCAGAACTGGCCCGCCTCAACTGGATCATGATGCGGGCAGATGATGATTTTGAGGCCGGTTTGCACGGGCTGTTGCAGGCCCTCGATCGCAACATTGAGTACGTCCGCACCCACACCCGCATTTTGCTGCGGGCGCTGGAGTGGGATCGCAATGGCCGGGATGCCAGCTATCTGCTGCGGGGCAAGGACTTACAGCAGGCCAATGCCTATCTGGTGCAGGGGCGGGATGAGGAACCCAAACCCACCCCCCTCCACAACCAATATGTGTTGGCCAGTGCGGATGCCGAGGCGGACGCCCAACAGGCGGAGGTGCAGCGCCAGTCCACCGTGGTGGAAAACCAGCGCCAGTGGTTGCGGTTGGTGACCGCCGCCTCGATTTTGACCATTGCGTTGGGCCTCACCAGTTTGGGGCTCTACCGCCAAACCGCCACCGCCCGTGCCGCCGCCGAGAAGGCCCGCATCGAAGCCCTCAGTCGCTCCGCAGAGGCGCTGTTTTTGTCGAACCAACGGTTTGAAGCCCTGGTGGCCGCTACCCAGGCGGGGCAACTGTTGCAGTCCCAGGAGAGGACAGCGCGGGATCCGCAACTCCAGGCAGCGGTGACCAGCGCCCTGCGGCAGGCCCTATTTTGGGTCTATGAGCGCAACCAGTTCACGGGGCACGAGGGCACCGTCTGGCAGGTGGAATTTAGTCAAACGGGGGATCGGATTTTGTCCGTGGGGGCCGATGGCACCCTGCGCCTGTGGCAACTGGATGGCACCCCACTCCAGACCCTAACGGTGGGGGTGTCGCTGAATGATGCCGATTTGTCCCCCGATGGGGAAACCATTGCGGCGGTGGACATCCAGGGCAATGGCTACCTGTGGTCGCGCCAGGGGGAATTGTTGCGCCAGTGGTCGGCCCACGGCGATAGCCCCGCCCGCGTGGTGCGGTTTGCGCCCGACCAAGGGGCGATCGCCACTGGGGGGGAAGATGGCCACATCAACCTGTGGGACCCCACCACGGGCACCCTGATCCGCACCCTAGCGGGCCATCGGGGCGGCGTCCAGGCCCTAGCCTTTAGCGCCGATGGCCAAGCCCTGCTAGCGGGGGATGAGCGGGGCTGGCTGTATCGGTGGTCCACCACGGGGACGCTAGTAACCGACGTGCAGGCCCACCGGGGGCCGATTCAGGACCTGGCTCTGAAGGACGACACCCTGGCGGTGGCCAGCCACGATCGCACCGTGTCCCTTTGGCGAGTCCCCCCAGGGGAGAGCGCCCTGGTGTCCCTAGCGCAATTCCGCACCCACGCCGCCCCCGTGAACCGGGTCATGTTTAGCCCCAACGGTCAGCAACTGATCACCGCTGGGGAAGATAAATCCATTCGCCTGTGGAGTCGCAATGGCCAGCCCCAGGGGGTGCTGCTGGGGCATACGGGCCAGGTGACGGCGGTGGCGGTACACCCCACCGCTAACCTCCTGGTGAGTGGGGGCAGCGATCGCACCATTCGCCTATGGACCCTCGATCGCCCCCACATCACCCCCCTACCGGGCCATGAAGCCCCGGTGGAACAGGTGGCAGTGAGCCCCAAGGACGACCTCATTGCCACGGTGAGCGGCGATCGCACCCTGCGGCTGTGGCGGCAGGATGGCACCCCCCTACAAATTTTGCGGGCGGGGGATGCCCCCCTGCTGTCGGTGGCCTTCCATCCCGATGGGCAACGGGTGGCTGCCGCCAGCGCCGATGGCAACCTCTACCTGTGGTCTGTAGACGGGGCCACCCCCCCGCAGATCATCGCCGCCCACCGCAGCCCCGCCTATGATTTGGCCTTTAGCCCCGACGGTCGCTACCTCGCTTCGGCGGGGGACGATCGCCAGGTGGTGGTGTGGACCCTGACGGGCGATCGGGTCCTGACCCTACCAGAGTATCGGGATGGGGTGCTCAGCCTCGCCTTTAGCCCCGATGGCCAAACCTTGGCCACCGGGGGCGAAGACTATCGCATTCAGTTGTGGGACCGCCAAGGGCAAGCCCTCAAAACCCTGGCGGGCCATCAAGGGGCAATTACCGATCTGGCCTTTAGCCCCGATGGCCAGGTTTTGGCCTCTGCCAGTGCCGACAACACCGCCCGCCTTTGGTCGCTGCCCCAAGGGGATCAGGTCGCCACCCTAGCGGGACACCAAGATGGGGTCCGGGCGGTGGCCTTTAATCCCCAAGGGGGGGAGGTGGCCACCGCCAGCAGCGACAATACCCTGCGGTTTTGGCAACTGGATGGCACCCCCCTGTCTACCCTCTCGGGCCATGAGGCCAGTGTGAACGGCATTGCCTACACCGCCAACGGAGACCACATTGTGTCGGTGAGTAGCGATCGCACCGCACTGCTCTGGCATCTGGGGGATCTGCGCAGCTTAGAGGCCCTGTTGGCGGCCAGTTGTCAATGGTTGCAGGACTACCTCCACAGCAACCCCACCCTCCCCGCAGAATGGCGACACATTTGCGACACCGTCGCCCCCCAGCCCCATGGCCCAGAGGCC
>JAQCHG010000466.1 GCA_027619675.1 Cyanobacteriota bacterium | reverse complement strand
ACCTCGGCAAATGCCTCCCCGGTGATCCCATCCCCAACGACGAGATGGAAGCCTACCTGGGGTGCGTGAACGGTAAACCCTCCAAGGTGAAGCGTCGCATCCTGGCCAGCAACGGCATTCGCCAGCGCCATTACGCCCTCGATCGCCAGCAGCGCACCACCCATTTGAACCACGAGATGGCGGCGATCGCCATCCGCGATGCCCTGGGTCGCAGTGCCCTCGATCCCGCCCAGGTGGATTTGCTCTGTGCCGCCACCACTTGGCCCGATCTGCTGGTGCCCGGTTTTGCCAGCATGGTCCACGGGGCGCTGCCGGAACTGCCCCCGTTGGAAGCCACCTCCCACCAGGGGGTGTGCTGTGCCGGGGTGGCCGCCCTCAAGTACGCCACTGCCCAGGTGGCACGGGGGGAAAAGCGCTGCGCCGTCACGGTGGCCTCGGAACTGGCCTCCCGCCTGTTCAAACATCGCCAGTTTGCCACCCATCCCGATTTGCAGGCGGGCAAAGCCCTGCCCTTTGACACGGAATTTCTGCGGTGGATGCTTTCGGACGGGGCGGGGGCGATGGTGGTGCGAGATCGCCCCACTGCCCAGGGCCTCAGCCTCCGGGTGGACTGGATTGAGTTGGTCTCCCACGCCAGCAACCATCCCCTCTGCATGTATGCGGGTGCTGCCGACAGCCATGGGGAAAAGAGCTGGATGGACTACCCCAGCTACAGCGACGCGGCGGCGGCGGGGGCTATTCACCTGCGGCAAAACATTCGCCTGCTCGACAAGGTAATCAAACTGGGGGTGGAAGGCTGGCTACGGCTAATTGACCAGGGCCGCATCCAGCCGGACGAGGTGGACTGGCTGCTGTGCCATTATTCCTCCCACTTCTTCCGCAGTCAGATTGTGGACCTGCTGGAAAAGGCCCACTGCATGATCCCAGAGGAGCGCTGGTTTACCAACCTCTACACCCGAGGCAATACGGGCTGCGCCTCCATTTACCTGATGCTGGAGGATCTGTTCCACTCCGGCAAGTTGCAGCCAGGGCAGACCATTTTTTGCTTTGTGCCAGAAAGTGGCCGCTTTACCACCGCCTATATGAAGCTGACGGTGGTGACCGCTGGCACCGCCGCGATCCCCATGATCCCGGCAGCGGAGGTCTCGACGGGAACGATGGCGGGGCGATCGCCGCAAGTGATGCATCGTCCCCCCCAAGCCATTGAAGCGGAGCGGAGCTTGGATAGCCCAACTCAGCAGGGCGCAAGCCCTTGCGCCCCTACGGCAGGTGCTGGAAAGTCCGTCACGATGCCTGATCCCGGATTGGTGCCACCGATCCCAGGTTGGGATCAGGGCGCAACCCCTGGCATTCCTACGGCGGTTGCTGGCACAGCCATTCAGCCCACGGATGGAGAGACAGGGGACCCCACCCCAGGGCTGGGACCGATCCCAGAAGATGATGACAGCGATGACGTGGGAGCGGCGTTGTTGCGGCAGTTGATGATGACCTGGCTGGATTTTGAGCGGCGGTTGCAGGGGGTGCCCCTGGTGCGGCGGCTGAACCGGGGGGATTTTACCCTGGCGGATTACAAAGCCCTGTTGCGAAACCTGCGGCCCCAGGTGGTGGAAGGGGCGCGGTGGATTGCCCGCGCCGCCTCAAACCTGATTGAGTTTGATCTGCGATCGCTGTTCATTGGCCACGCCCAGGATGAGCATCGAGATTTCAAAATGCTGGAGCGCAACTACGTGGCGGTGGGGGGCAACCTGGCGGATATCGTCAACGCCGAGAAAAATATCGGCAGCGAAGCCCTGTCGGCCTTCATCTTTCACCAAGCCTCCCAGCCCAACCCCATTGATCTGGTGGGCAGCATGTTCATCATTGAGGGCTTGGGCAATCGCCTCGCGGGGCAATGGGCGGATCAAATTCAGCGATCGCTGGGCCTCAGCCGCGACCAAGTGTCGTTCTTGGCCTACCACAGCGACAACGATGAGGCCCACATCGGCAAGATCGAAGCCATCCTCCATGCAGAGTGGATGACCCCAGCCCTGGCCGCCCGCATCGTCAAAACCGCCCAAGTCACCGCCCGCCTCTACCTCCTTCAACTGGAAGAGGTGCGTTAGGGCGATCTTTGAGCCAGAAATCACCTGCTCAGACTGTTGGGTCTCGTCCCTCGACGCCAACCTACGGCGGTATATTCATTCCGAAAAATCCCCTTAGCCCCCCGGCGCTCCCTGGTCCCTCACACCTGGCTCTCCCCGCCAGGGACCAGGGACCTCGACCCTTTACATGACTGGATTCAATTTCAGGAGGCCCATGCAGATCCGTCGTCGTCCCCCCAATCCAGAAGTTGCGGTGCGTAGTCTCACCTATCGGGTACGGGTGCCGGGGGAAGAACCGCGCAACATCCTGGAGCGCATTGTCTGGGCCAAGGAACAGGAGGTGGATCGGCTCCGCCAAAAGCTGCCCCTCCAGGAGTTGCAAAAACAGGTGCTCTCGGCCCCGCCCCCTCGGGATTTCTTGGCGGCCCTGCGCCACAGCGATCGCACCCCCGCCCTCATTGCTGAGGTCAAAAAAGCCTCCCCCAGTCGGGGGGTGATTCGGGCCGACTTTGACCCAGTGGCGATCGCCCAGGCCTACGCAGCGGGGGGAGCCCAATGCCTCTCGGTACTCACCGATGGGGAGTTTTTTCAGGGCAGCTTTGACTACCTGGCCCAGGTGCGGCAGGCGGTGGATCTGCCCCTGCTGTGCAAGGAGTTCATCATCTATCCCTACCAGATGTACCTGGCGCGGGTGCAGGGGGCCGATGCGGTGCTGCTGATCGCCGCCGTGTTGGGGGATACAGACCTGAGCTATTTTGTCCGCATCGCTCAAGCCCTGGGGATGCGGGCGCTGGTGGAGGTTCACACCTTAGAGGAACTGGACCGGGTGTTGGCCCTAGACACGGTGCAGTTAATCGGCATTAACAACCGCAATCTGGAAACCTTTGAAACCCACCTGAAGACCACGGAAGATCTGTTGGCCCAGCGGCAAGCGGCGATCGCTGAGCGCGACATTGTTGTCGTCAGCGAGTCGGGCATCCACACCAGCGACCACCGCCAGCAAGTGGCCGCCGCCGGAGCCCAGGCCATGTTGGTTGGGGAATCCCTGATGCGCCAACCGGATCTCGCCGCC
>JAQCHG010000465.1 GCA_027619675.1 Cyanobacteriota bacterium | reverse complement strand
CCAAGATCACGGGCACCTCCTCCCGCCGCACCCAATCCACCTGAAAGGCATCCTGGCGCTGGACGAGGGCCGCCAATTCCTCAGAGATGTAGTCAGCCCGCTCCTGGGAGGTGACCTGTTGGGTATTGGCGACGGCAAAAATGGGGCGACCATCCAAAATTACCGGGGCTGACGGCGGGGGCGGGGTGGCCCCATTCTGGGCCAGGGTGCCTTGGGCCAGCGGTTCCGCTAAACTCCCCCCATCCATCGGCGGTGATTGCCCCTGCACCGCCGCCGTTAGCTGTATCCACAGAACCGAGACGCTCAACGCCAGGATCAGCCAGCGCAGCCATGGCCGTCGGTGCCGGAACCGTCCCCTGGGGGGAGTCGCCCCAACGGAGCGAAGGGACCTGCTGGCGAGGGTTTGGCTTTCTCCCTTTGGGAGACGCTGACGCGTTGGCTGTGCCTGCCTGAAAGGCATACGACTCCGCTCAGCCAGCATTATTCCGAAGACGGTTACTAAGCGTCTTGCCTTCTCCACCACGTTTTGTCCTTGAGGGCACCAGGGTTGCGGTCCTACCCTAGCGCTTTTAGGAACCCACAAAATCACCACTGGGCTGGGATCCACCCATCATCTGGGGGCATCCCCAGCTTTGAACTCTACTCATTGGGGGTTGTGGGAACAACAAAAATTCCGTAGGTGCTGCTGGGGAAAGCACCTACGGAATAATACAGAAGCCAAAGAGAAATTAGAGCCCCCTTACAGGGCCTTGTCAGATGCTACTCAGCCTCAGTTTGGGAATAGACGTATTCACCCCCATCACAAATTTCGACACCACTCTGCATCAATTCGCCCTCGCCCACAGAACCATCCGCCGATGGCCCAAAAACCGCCAGAATGTCGTAGGCACAGTCGGGGCGACCGTCATTGACGTTAACCGTGAGTTCAGATCGCTCAGCGATGTAAGACCCTTCAGGAATGAGGTTTTCTTCCCAGGTTTCTTCACTGGGCGGCGAAATGTAGAATTCAATGATTGGGCGATCGGTGTCGTTAACTAAGGTAAAGGAAACCGCTTCATAGGCTTCTTCCCCATCTCCATCTGCTGCGACTTCTTCCTCCGCTTCAGCCCCATCCACTTCCTCGGCAGTTGTTGGCTCCTCCTCAACCACCTCATTGTCAACCTCGCCACCGCAAGCCACCAAGACACTGCTCAAACAGGTGCCAGCCAACAACAGCGCTAACTTTCTAGAAAATTTCATAGGGTAAAAGCCTTATGGATCAGATCACAGGTTGTGCCCATGGGTGAATCAAAGAATTTTAGTGAATTTCAGTTACCAGAAGCTTCTGAAATGGAATTTTCAACGACTGCTAATTAAACTCTTTTTCAAACCATGAGCCCTTCAAGATTGCCCAAATTCCTTGGGAGGGAAACAGATGCCTTCTGTTTTCTCAAATTGTTTCATGTTGGGGCTATTGCGCAGGGTTTAGGGCTTGTTGGGTATCCCCAACGGTGCATAACCGGAACTTGAGCCTCGGGTCCAAGCTGGGGCGATGACAGCTATCGCGCCTCGGGGCTAGGGTTGGCGGTGAGGCCAAAATAGGGACCTAGCCAGGACAAATCCAGTTCATTGAGATAGTCCACGACCCAATCGGCCTGCCGCTGGATCATGCGGTAGGGATATTGACAGGCCACCCCCGCCACCGGGACACCTGCCCGTTGGGCCGCTTCAATGCCCGCAAAGGTGGCTTCCACCGCTAGGCACGATTGGGCGGTGATGTGGCGCTGGGGAAATTGGGCTTGCAGGCGGGCGATCGCGATGTCGTAGCTGGTGCTGGCGGGCTTGTCGCCGCCGGGGGGTAAATCCTCTGCCGCCACCACCAGGGTGAATTCGTCGGTCCATTGGGCCTGCTGCAACACCCAATCCACGTCGGCCCGCTGCATCCCCGTGACGATGCCCAGGGGAATTTGGGCCACCTTGAGCTGATAGCGAAAATCCTCCCAGCCGGGGTAGAGGGGCAGGCGATCGCCCGCCGCCAGGGCCGCTTGATAGCGCTGGGAGCGCTGGGCCAACAGTTTGTCGAGGGCGGCGTCGGATACGACCCGGCCCCGGCGGGACAGCAGGGTTTGCAAGCAGGTGCGATCGCCCCGCCCCCGACAGACCTGGTCATACTCCTCTGGATCGGGCCGCAGGTTTTCGCTAATTAACACCTCGTCTAGCAGTCGTTGCCGTAGGGGTCCATCCCGCAGGATGACGCCACTGAGTTCCAATAACACCGCGTGCAGGGCCATAGGGCGCAGTCAGCGATCGCAAATAAACGTCAAAAAATATAAACCCTTCCACACTTACCACGGCCAGTGGTACAAACCCCTGCCCCCAACCCCAGGAAGCGATACCCTTTTAGGGTTTGTCCGTTCCCCCTGCCTGCCATGAGTGCCGCCCTGATTTCCCCCCCCCTGCCCCAGCCGTTGCCGCGATCGCCCCAGCCCTGGCGCTTAGGGATTTTGGCCTCCGGTAGCGGTACCAACATGGCGGCGATCGCCACCGCCATTGCCGCTGGTCATCTCCATGGGGAAATCGCGGTGGTGATTTACAACAATCCCGATGCGGGGGTGGTGGCCAAGGCCGCTGCCCACGGCATTCCCACGGTGCTGCACAACCACCGCCACTACCCCAGCCGAGAGGCGCTAGACGCAGCCCTGGTGGCCACCCTCCGCCACTATGGGGTGGAGTGGGTGGTGATGGCAGGCTGGATGCGGCGGGTGACGGCGGTGTTGATCGATGCCTTTCCCCAGCGCATGGTGAATATCCACCCCAGTTTGCTGCCCAGCTTTCCGGGGGTGCGGGCGGTGGAACAGGCCCTCCAAGCGGGGGTGGCGATCGCGGGCTGCACCGTCCATTTTGTGGAATTAGCCGTGGACAGCGGCCCCATCATTCTGCAAGCGGCGGTGCCCGTGTTGCCTGGTGACACCGCCGCCAGCCTCCAGGCCCGCATTCAGCAACAGGAACATATCATTTACCCCGCCGCCATCGCCTTGGCCGCCAGTGGGGCGATCGCCCCCTAGGCCACAGCTTGAGTTCCTGGATGTCCCGAATGCCCTCTCTATGTCAGCAGGCATCTGTCTACACAACGGCTGCTGCTGCAACAGGCTGAGTCACCTTGACAGGGCTGGCACTGCCC
>JAQCHG010000464.1 GCA_027619675.1 Cyanobacteriota bacterium | reverse complement strand
CTACAAACTGAAGCTGAATGAATGGCAGGGCCAGCGCACCCTGCAACTAGAACTGGTTGGGGTGCGTCCCGCCACCGCCCCAGGGGCGGATCCTCCCCAAAAAAAAAGCGCCCCGGCGAAGGCCGCGAAGGCCGCTACGTTGACCTTACCCCTAACCGACTTGTCCGTAGGGAACTTGCCCTTAGGGGACAGCGGGGCCGATGTCCCCAGGGCTTCCACATCCCAGGGCTGGGGGGCTGGCGGGGGCGATCGCCCCCACCGGGTGGCGGAACCCCAGGGGCTTCCCCCCGAGGTTGACGCGGTTGACGCCGAGGGTCCCGTTGACCCACCCTCCCCGGACGATGATTTGGCCCATGCCCTGGGGCAGTCCCTCACCCATCTCCCCAACGGGCCTGGGGACAGTGTCGGCACCACCAGCCAGCCCGTGGCCCAGGTGGAGTTTTACTACAGCCGCCGCCGCTATACCGCCCAAATTTTTGGCTCGGCGGCCCAGCGAGAACTGTACATTTACAACCCCGAGGGGCAAACCCTGGCGGTGATGCTGCCAGAACGACAGGGCTATCTGTGTTTACCAGGGCAGGATCCCCGCCCAGTGGCGGTGGGGGAAGCCCATTATTTCAACCTGATTCGGGCGGGGATGGCGGCGCTGGAACTGCAACAACAGACCCGACTGCTGTGGGAAAAGGATGAACTCCTGGCGGAAAAGGACCGCCACATCGCGGCCCTCACCCAGCAGGTGCAATTGCTGGAGGAAAAGCTGCACCAGCTTTCCCAGGAACAGCAGCAGCAGTTTCAAACCCTGCGCCAGGAAATCCAGACCCAGGCGTCGGCCATTCAAACCCAGGAGGCCCACATTGCCACCATGCAGGATCAGCAGATCGCCCCCGCCCCCCCGGTGGACCCCAAGGCGCTGAAGCAGGCGGTGCGATCGCGCCTGGGGGACGCCCTCTGGTTTTGCCTGCAAGCCCAGAGCCAAACGGACCTCTATACCGCCCACAAGCAGGCGGAGTTGATTGCCCACAGCAGCCCCGCCGCCCACCGGGCCGACTATTCCACCGCTGCCCAACCCCTGATTGCGGTGGTGCAACGGGAGGTGCTGGATCCCTTTTTTCAAGATTTGCACAGCTATTGTCTGGCGGCGGAGGCAGCGCTTCAGATCGGGACGGTGCAGTTGGGGGCGGGTCCCTACAGCCTGGGCGTACTGCCGCCGTTGCTGAGCGATCGCTGGCAGTCCCTGCGGGCCAAAGCGTTACAGGCCAGTGCCCCTGCCCCCGATGCTGCTTTGTACTGTACTGGGCGATCGCGCCAACCCCTGACGGCGGGCGATCGCGATCGACTCACCACCTTTCTCAACCAATGGGAGCACCCCATGGCCCCCTGGTTGCAGGCGGACCCAGCCGCCGCCGCCAGTCTGCTGGATCAAATCCACCGCGTGAGTACCCTGGCCAACACCCCAACGGACATCCTCCAGCGCTGGGTGTTTGAGTTGCTAGATACCCGCATCATGGGGGAAGCGGGCCTGCTGCGCCACGTCTACGGCGCAGGGTAGCGGCCACGGCGGGGAAACTCCATAGGCAAGGGCATAGAAAAAGGGCCGAGGCGCAACTGCGCCTCGGCCCTTGCCAAATCAGTCAGTAATGGTAGTCGTCTCGACCCTCGGAGGACGAGATCCTGACCTTAGTAGAGGTCTTCTTCCTTGTGGGTGGCGATGGTGCAATCGGAGGTGGGGTAAGCTACGCAGGTCAGCACAAAACCCTTCTCGATTTGATCGTCATCCAGGAAAGACTGATCGGATTGATCAACGGTACCGGAGAGAATCTTGCCAGCGCAGGTGGAGCAAGCACCAGCACGGCAGGAATAGGGCAGGTCAATGCCTTGCTCTTCAGCCGCATCCAGAATGTACTCGTCATCAGCCACTTCAATAGTGGTGTTCAGACCTTCGTCGTCGTTTTTCAGAGTGACCTTATAGGTTGCCATGCTGCTATCCTCTCAGCAAATGAAAACAGTTGTCTTCAAGATCCACAGACACCCTATCACGCTATTCGCCCAAAACAGGGTCTATGGGTCTAATCACCTCCTGATACTAAGGGAAAACCTAATCCGACAGGGGCGGAGATCCCCACTGGAGGCTACGGAATTCATAATCAAAGCCGACATTTACCCACTTCTCCCCTTATAGGTAAGACCATCCCAATCGGGGAAGCGCTGATGCCCTGAGGGTTGTTGAGGGTATTACCGCCACGCATTTCCCATAAGTCTGGCATTGGCCACCTAATATTGTTATCAATAATTATTTTTGCGATAACTTTGACTTATATCCTCATTCAAAGCCCTGTTGTTGATAGCAAAGACTCTGGTTCTGGGGGTTTCAGGATCATGGATTTCAGGGTCTTAATGGCACGATAAGGTATGAGTAACAGTTTGTTTATTGACAATAGTTTTCTGTTTGTGAGGAGGCTCCTTTGGCTGAGTTGATCCGCGCTGCCATTGTGGGGACGGGCTATGCAGCCCGCGCCCGTGCCGAGGCTTTGCAGGCCGACGATCGCGCCCAACTGGTGGCGATTGCGGGCCATTCTCCCCAGCACACCGCCACCGTGGCGGCATCCTTTGGGGTGACTCCTTGGGATCAGTGGCAAGCCCTGGTGGCGGATCCCAGCCTTGATTTGGTGGTGGTGAGCCACGTTAACAGCGGCCACGAGGCGGTGGTGCGGGCCGCCTTAGAGGCCGGTAAGCATGTGGTGGTGGAATATCCCTTGGCCCTATCGGTGGCGGCGGCGGCATCCCTCATAGCCCTGGCCCAACAGCGGCAACGACTCCTCCATGTGGAGCATATTGAACTCCTTGGTGGCCTCCACCAGGCCATGCAGGCCCATTTACCCACCATCGGTACCCCCGCCTACGTGCGCTACAGCACCGTTGTGCCCCAACGTCCGGCTCCCCCCAAGTGGACCTTTGCGCCGGACTTGTTCGGTTTTCCCCTCATCGGTGCCCTGTCGCGGCTCCATCGCCTGACCAATTTGTTTGGCCCTGTTGCGACGGTGGCCTGTCAGTTGCAATACGACGGCGGCAGTGCCCAACCACCAGGAACTTATTTCACCACCTGTCGCTGTACCGCCCAGTTAAAGTTTCAGTCGGGGCTGGTGGCGGAGGGGCTCTACGGCAA
>JAQCHG010000463.1 GCA_027619675.1 Cyanobacteriota bacterium | reverse complement strand
GCATTCATTTTTATGGCCCCACGGGCAGCTTTGCCACGGTGCCCTTTTGGCATGTGTTGGACCCCAATAACTGGGCCTTTCACCAGGCCCAGCGCACCTTTTCGGGCAAGTTGGTGCTGATTGGCCCCACGGCGGCCTCGTTGCAGGACATCAAACTCACCCCCACCGCCAGCACCATGCCGGGGGTCGAGGTCCACGCCCACACCCTGGCGACGTTGATGGAAGGGACGGCGGTGGGACCGATCACCCCGCACCGTTGGCTGTCGGGGCTGGCTACTGGACTTCTATTGAGCTTGGTGGGTCTGGGCTTGGGATGGGGCATCAATCGACCGCTGCTGCGGCTGGCGGGGTTTGGAGCGATCGCCCTGGTGTGGGGCGGGGTCGCCTATGGCCTCTTGGTCAGCCACCACCGCTGGATTCCGGTGGCGATTCCGGCCCTGGGGTTAGGGCTGGGGAGCATCACCTACACCGCCACGGGGGCCTTGGGCGATCGCCGCGAGCAGCAGCGGCTCCGCCGGACCCTAGAGCGCTATGTGGCCCCGCCCGTGGTGGCGGAAATTTTGGCCCAGCCGGAAAACTACAGCACCCTGACGGTGGGTAAGCGTCTGCCCGCTGCGGTGTTGTTTTCAGACATTCGCGGCTTCAGTCGCCTCTCTTTTCAACAGCCCGCCGAGGCCATGGTGGAACTGTTGAACACTTACCTGGACGCCATGGTGCAGGCGATTTTGACCCACCGGGGCACCATCGACAAGTTCATCGGCGATGCGGTGATGGCGGAATTTGGCTCCCCCACCTCCCAGGGGGCGCAGACCGATGCCATTAATGCCATCCGGGCGGGGTTGGCCATGCGGCGATCGCTGGCGGCTCTGCGATCGCAGTTGATTGCCAAGGGCCAGCTCCCCCTGTTCCACGGCATCGGCATTAGCTACGGGGATGTGATTGCGGGCAACATCGGCTCAGTGCAACGGCTGGAATACACCGTCATTGGCGACACGGTGAACATCGCCAGCCGCCTCGAAAGCCTCAGCAAACGCCTGGGTACCGATTTTGTGATTACGGACGCCCTGTATCAGCAGGTCCAGGATCAGGTCCAGGGGGTAGATTTAGGCCACCATCGCCTCGCCGGACGGGAGGCGGAACTGGTGCAGGTCTATGGGGTGATTGGGCTGACGGCGGCGGATGCGGAGCTGTATCACCAGGTGCAGCGAGATCTGCGTCAATACCTGGTCTGGGGGGAATCCCCATAGAGCCTGTCATCCGTTACTGTTCAAATACTGCCGTCATCCCCTCCGCGATCGCCCAAGACCCTTGACTCAAACCATGCCATCCCTGACCATTACCCGACCCGACGACTGGCATCTGCACCTCCGGGATGGGGAGGTGTTAAAAGCCGTGCTGCCCTACACCGTGCGGCAGTTTGCGCGGGCGATCGTCATGCCCAATTTGAAGCCCCCGGTGCGCTCCGTTGCCGAGGCTGCCGCCTACCGCGATCGCATTCTGGCGGCGATTCCAACGGGGCAATCCTTTGAGCCCTTGATGACCCTGTACCTCACCGACAACACCCCACCCGAGGAAATCATGGCCGCCAAAGCCGCTGGGTTTGTCAAAGCGGTGAAATATTACCCAGCCGGGGCCACCACTAACTCCGACTCGGGGGTTACAGACCTGCGCAAGTGCGATCGCGTGTTTGAGGCCATGCAGCAGGTGGACATACCCCTGTTGCTGCACGGGGAAACCACCGCCGCTGGGGTTGATATGTTCGATCGCGAGCAGGTATTCATCGAAAAATCCCTGATGCCCCTACGATCGCGCTTCCCCCAGTTGCGAATTGTGTTGGAGCACATCACCACCGCCGATGCCGTGGCATTTGTACTGGCCACCGATAACATCGCCGCCACCATCACCCCCCAACACCTGCTGTTTAGCCGCAACATCCTGTTCCAGGGGGGCCTGCGTCCCCACTACTACTGCCTGCCGATTTTGAAGCGAGAAACCCATCGGCAGGCCCTGCTAGCGGCGGCCACCTCCGGTCATCCCAAATTCTTTTTGGGAACCGACAGCGCCCCCCATGACCGCAACGCTAAGGAAAACGCCTGTGGCTGCGCCGGATGCTTTTCGGCCCTGCACGCCCTGGAACTGTATGCAGAAGCCTTCGAGAGCATGGATGCCCTGGACAAGCTAGAAGCCTTCGCCAGCTTCCATGGCCCGGATTTTTACCAACTGCCCCGCAATACCGAGCAAGTTACCCTGACCAAAACCCCCTGGCGCATCCCCGATCAGGTGCCCTTTCCAGAAACGGGCTTGGTGCCCCTACGGGCGGGGGAAGAGATGACCTGGCAACTGACCAGCTAACTTTTCTGAACCTGGGGGCTAGATCACGGCGATCGCCCAGGGACTGCGCTTACTATCGAAAGGCCATCTAACGTCAGAGGTGTGCCCCGGTGATCGCGACCCCCTCCCCGGTCTCCGCAACCCCAGCACCAGCGGTTTCGGTGCTGTTGGTTGATGACAACCCCAGCTTTCGCCAAGGACTCCAAACCCTGCTGAATTTTTACAGCACCACGGGCAAGCTCCACTGCCAGTTGGTGGGCCAAGCCACCTCCGTTGAACAGGCGGTGAAGCTGGCGGCCCAGCAATCCCCCACCCTGGTGCTGCTGGACCTAGAACTGGGCCAGGGCAGCGGGTTGAACTATTTGCAGAGCCGCAGCAACGGCCAGGAACGGGTGTTAATCCTCAGCGCCCATCGGGAAGATGAATGGGTGTTCCGCGCTATGCAGGCGGGTGCCCACGGCTATCTGTTTAAAAGCCACCTAGCGGAACAACTGTGGCCCGCCATGGCCACGGTGCTCAACCATCAGGTGTACCTGTCGCCGGATGTGGCCACTGGGTTTTTCCGGCGGTTCCAAGGAACCAGCGGGGCCAGCAGCCTGCCCACCCCGGCAGTGGCCTTGACGGAGCGGGAACAGGAGGTACTGCACTGGCTGGTGCAGGGGGCCTCTAACGGGGCGATCGCCGCCAATCTCCACATCACCGTGGCCACCGTCAAAGCCCACCTCACCGCCATTTTTGAGAAATTAGAGGTAAAGAGCCGTACCCAAGCCATCGTCAAAGCGATAAAACTGGGGCTGGTAACCGCCTGATCTGCCCCATGGTTTTGTCCGCCT
>JAQCHG010000462.1 GCA_027619675.1 Cyanobacteriota bacterium | reverse complement strand
GGGCGCAGCACTGGGGACCATCCCCTTTCACAGCAAGGGCGATCGCGGCCATTGAGAACAACTTCTCAGCGAGTACGGCCAATACTGACGCTGGGTAGCCAAAAATATAGTTCATTTGAACTATTTAGGATATTCTGAGGGTGGTTCGGTATTGTCCCCTTGAGGAACGAATCCTATGAATCCTTTTCAACAGCATGGAGCCTTTAGCTGGTGTGAGCTGATCACCCCTGATCCCGAAGCCGCCCAAGCCTTTTATGGGGCGTTACTGGGGTGGACGCTCAAACCCGGCGATGTGGGTGGGATGCCCTACACGGTGATCGAAACAGAGGGTCATGAAATTGGCGGTATCATCGGGCCACCGCCCGCTAGCCCCAACATGCCGCCCACCTGGGGCACCTACATCACCGTGGATGATGTGGACGCCACCGTAGAAAAGGCCCAAACCTTAGGTGGCAAAGCCCTGATGCCGCCGATGGACATCCCCACCGTAGGCAAGTTTGCCCTGATCCAAGATCCCCAAGGGGCGACCTTCTGCGTGATCAGCTACGCAGCTCAAGCTGCGGCTTAATCACCCATCCCATCGGGGGAAGCCAACAAAATTTTGGCAAAACTAGCCGTAAACGTCAGTTCGGGATAATCCTCAGTGCAGCAATGCCGTCTCATTCCATCCTAGAAACTTCGTAGGGGCGCAGGGGTCTGCGCCCTAGGAGGGTATCGGATGACACGATTGCTGAACCAAAGGTTGGATGAGCATGATACGGATGGTAGGGCGCAAGCCCATAGCCCTAGGGGCATGGCTTCGCTAGTGCGCCTACAGAAACAGGCAAATCTCTTAACCTGAACCCACGTTATTTAGAGGCAGCCGATAGTCCGGGTTGGGTCGGGATAGCCGCGATCAGTGCGCCCACGTGCGGTAAGGGTGGCGGGCTAGGTAAGAATTGCGGTAGCGGGGGTCGTGGGAAACCTCAGGGCCAAGCCAAGGGGGAGGCGTAAAGGGCTCAGCTTCGTGGGACAGTTCAATTTCGGCCAGCACTAGCCCTTCGTTGTCCCCAGCAAACTCGTCCACTTCCCACACATGGTCGGCAACGGGAATGCGATAGCGGGTTTTCTCAATCAGGGGGGCGGTGCAAAACTGTTGCAGCATGGCTTCTGCATCAGTCCAGGGAATTTCATACTCAAATTCGGCACGGGTTAGCCCGATGGTGGGTCCCTTCAGGGTCAGGTAGGCTTTGGCCCCAGCTAGACGCACCCGCACCGTGGCCGGGGCCTGGGTGGGGAGATACCCTTGCCGATACACCAGGCCCGGCTCTCGGGGTCGCCATCCGTCCCCAGCCACCAAAAACTTGCGTTCAATTTCCTGGCCCATAGGTCCTGTGTACTTGGTTGGTGATGGCGCTGCCCAGGGGGTTAGTGGATGCGTCGGAGGACGTAGCTGGTGAGATCTAGCAGGGCTTGGCGAGAGTCTGACGCCGACAGGTCTGAGAGACAGCGAGTCGCCTGTTCGGCATGGTAGAGGGCGAGTTCGCGCGATCGCCCAATGCCACGACTGCTATGGATCAGGTCAAATGCCTGCTCCCAATCCCCTGCTTCGGCAAACTCCCGTTCGATCAGCGTCCCCAGATAGGGGGTTTCCTCTAGGGCATACAGGGCAGGGGCAGTTAAATTGCCGCTCTTGAGGTCAGACCCGGCGGGCTTACCCAATACCTCTGTGGATCCGGTGAAGTCAAGGATGTCATCCACCACCTGAAAGGCTAACCCTAGGTGACGACCATAACCGTAGAGGTTCTCAATGTCCCGCTCTGGTAAGCCACTAAGCACCCCCACCGATTTGGCGCTGTTGGCGATGAGAGATGCCGTTTTGTAATAGCTCTTTTCCAAATAGGCTTCGATGGAGAGCCCCGTGTCGAAGCGATTTAACCCCTGCTGAATTTCCCCTTCGGCCAAGTCCATAATCACCTGGGAGAGGAGCTTGACCACCCGCAGGTTGTCCAGGTTTGCCAGGTACCACGATGACTGGGCAAAGAGAAAATCCCCCGCTAGTACGGCAATGCGGTTGCCAAAACTGCTGTGGACGGTGGGCACCCCCCGCCGCACCTCTGATTCGTCCACCACATCATCGTGGACCAAACTGGCAGTGTGGATCATCTCGGTGATTTCTGCCAGGCGGCGATGCTGGGGCAGAATGTCTTCCGTTGGGGTCGTAGCCCGAGCCAACAGCAGCACAATGGCTGGTCGGATGCGCTTGCCTCCGGCCCCAAAGAGATGCTCTGCTGCCGCGTACAAAATCGGATGGCGAGCCCCCACCAATTGCTTGAGGTTGCTCGTTAGTTCGTTGAGATCCGCTTCAACAGGCGCAAAAAGAGAAGTAACTGAAGCCATGGATAGAGCGACGCAAGCGGTTTGTTTACGTTTTTTTACAGTTCTGCTTTCATTCTAAGCTAACGCTTAGGGAAGGGGAATAAACCTGTGGCAGGAGCAAAAGCCTGGGAAAATACAACGGAAAAAGTCAAGACCTTCGGGCCTTGACAGGGATGAACTGACCCCCATGGGAACCCCCGAAGCCTTTATTTGTAGCAATTTGAGCGATCGCTAAATTCTGTCAATCTGGCTTGAACCGCCTCCGGATCCGAGGATCGCTGTGCTACATTAATAATTAAGCTTTACCAAAAACTAAATATTGCATTGCTGCTCCGCAAGTTGGCGGCCCGTGGCACTGTACCTACTTCAGGTATGGCGGGTTTCGCTTGTTCTAGCGCTTTAAATTGAGGGTTTCGGCAGTATTGACAAAGTCAGCACAATCGTTGGACGCACGGCATGGGTAAGTTTTTGAACTGACCTGGCCTGCTTTTCCACAGGCTCTTTGTAGGGTCGCGACCTCAAGGTTCTGAAATTGCTCAGGATCAGGCAGGCTTGCGCAGTTGCGTAACCTCTAGTTTTGGTAGGCCGCTCACCCGCTCCTCCCCTCGCTTGCCATGTTTTCCTCCATACCCCTGTCGGTGCTGATTGTCTCCCTCGCGATTGGTTACTTGCTCGTTGTGTATAGCTTGCTCTGGTGGGTTAAGCGCACGGACAAGGCGAATAAGCGCACGATTATTTAGGGCATAATGGCGCGCCCTAGTATGCTGCGGCGGAAGTCACCGTTCCCCTGGCTCCCCTGCCCCCCCG
>JAQCHG010000461.1 GCA_027619675.1 Cyanobacteriota bacterium | reverse complement strand
GCCACAAAGAATAGCCCATCTCTGGGCCGTTGGCACATGTCCCCGCCCTATTTCTCGACTGAATTTCCCCAGGGCAGATTGCAGACGGCGGACGGGTAATGGGGCGGCGGAAAGTTATCTAGGGATCCACCGTAGAAATAGCCCCTTAAACAACAACGGTGAGAGCGATGCAGCCCTCACCGTTGTTGACTCAGCGATGGTTTTCAGAGATGGGGACAAAGACCATGAACTCAACCGTGCAGCGGGAACAATCCCCGCCGCCTCAGCCGCCCTGATCAGAGTTCCTGACTCTACTTGTAAACGCCGTTGTTAAAACGATCAGCCCCTTCCACAAGGGCGGGGTCTGGCTCGGTAACGGTGAAGTTATTCAGATTTTTCTCAATGATTTCCTTTTCGCGATCGCTGAGGTTGGGAATGTTCAACACATCCTCAACCTTCCCATAGGGAGCATTCAACAAAACTTTGCCCGCGATGGTGGGATATAAACCGGGGTACTTAGCGAAAGCCTGCACATTGGTGTTGTTGAGGTCCAGTTTGGACCCGTATTCTGTGCTGAGCTTATCGTCTACAGCATTGCGAATCTCTTCAGCCAGGTACAGCGGTGCCACGTCCACTTGTGCGGTGGTAGCCGCCCAAGCGCTCTGATTGGCCCAGCCCAGAAAGCTGCTTGCCAAGACACCCAGTGCCATCAGTAGGCCCAACAGTCGTTTCATCTACCCAAGTCCTCTCATTTAGCAGAAGATTGCACACAGCATTTATAAGACACTACCATTTCACCTGACCATCAACGCCGATGGTTTACGGAGTGCCCTCATCCCTTAGCGCGGGGGGCCGCAATGCCAGCGACCGCCCCCTAGATGTCGTAGACTGTTCTGAGTGCTGTATCCAAACGCGTGAGAGTAGAGGCTTAGGTCATGGAAGTTAACAACTTAGGGTTTGTCGCCAGCATCCTCTTTGTGTTGGTGCCGACAGTTTTCTTGCTCATTCTTTATATTCAGACCTCCAGTAAGCAGACTGGGTCTTAGCAGACTCGTTCATAGCCACGACTACCGGGAACTACAGCGGGTCCCTTGTGCCCCAGCACCTATAGCGGCCCTAGCCTTAGCCCTAGCAACCCTTGGCTTAAGTGGGTTCCCGTGCGGGTTCTGAATATTCCCGAGTTATGCACAGCGCCACTCCCGTGGGGATAGGCGCTGTCTTTATTTCAGATGACCCAGCCCAGGGGGCATCTACCTACGCAGCGGGGGATAATCAGTCCCTCACCTTTGGGCATCTTGGGGAAGAGTCCTTCAACAGGTCCCCTGGGCAGGGTAGCCCTAACCTGGCGGGGTCCGGGGTTTTGATCCCAGGGTCGCCCGCTGCGTTTCTGCGGCCCATCGCCCAGGGCAAGTCATCGATCCAGGGTGAAAGCCTAGCTGGGAAACCATGATCGTGCCCGCTCCTGGGGGCTAGGGGCCAAGGTTCTGGATAGCATTGATGACAGTCCCCAGGGTTCACCATCGATACTGACAAGTCACTCCTTTGCTGAGTCCCCCGCTCCTGCCCTCTCGCTAGGGGTGATAACCGTTGCACCACCAAGAGACTGGTTTGAATTGATGACAGCCCCTAGAACCCGTTGGAAGTGTTGGGCTCTTTGTCGTACTTTGATGGCAAGCGCTGGTGCCCATACTTAAATCTATGACCTATTGCTTAGGAATCCTGGTGCGGCAGGGTCTCGTGTTAGCCGCAGATTCCCGCACCAATGCGGGGGTGGACTATATCTCGTCCTACCGCAAGCTATTTGATTTTTCAGTTCCGGGCGATCGCGTGCTGGTGCTCTGTTCTTCGGGCAATCTGTCCATCACCCAAGCGGTGCTCCACACCCTCGAACGGGATCTGGTGATTGGCGAGGAAGACAACCTCCACAACCTGCCCACCCTCTACGATGTAGCCCGTTACATTGGTAAGGCGATTCGAGAGTTGCAGGCGGTGGATCGCCCCTGGCTAGAGAAGGACAACATTGACTTCCAATGTACGTTTTTGCTGGGGGGGCAGATTCGCGGCGAAGAACCGCAGTTGTATTTGATCTACAGCCAGGGCAACTGCATTCGCACCACGGCGGAGACTCCCTTTTTGCAAATTGGGGAAACCAAGTACGGCAAGCCCATTTTGGATCGCACCCTCACCTTTGACTCTGACCTCAGCGCCATCGCCAAATGTGCGCTGCTGTCCATTGATTCCACCATGCGCTCTAACCTGTCGGTGGGGCCGCCCATCAACATGGTGATGTACGAAACCGATAGCTTTGAGATCCAGCACCGGGCTCAGTTCCAGGCGGGGGATCCCTATTTGATCAAAATGCGCCGCCATTGGGAAACGGCCCTGCGGGAAGCGTCGTCCCGGATGCCGGATATCGACTGGAACCAGCGATCGCTGCCCCTCACCCCCAGCCTGACGGACATTTCCCAACCCTAGGCACACGCCTATTAGCGCTATCCTGACTACTCCGCGCCCCGCCCTTGTAATTTGTCCAACCTAAATCTGGAGGCTGGGTGGAGCGTTAGGGAAATGGAGCCAACGGCAGGGGGCGGGGATGATCTATGGTCATTGTCGCAGTAACCAACCTGGCTCGGATCTTGCCAGGGCTGATATCACGTCCGGTTGCTTACCCGTAAATAAAATTCCTGAAACCCTTTCAGGGTCTGCATTGTTGTTGTGGGCGATTAGCCGGACTTCAAAAGAGCTGCCTTCCTTGGCCTGACTGGGGTGACTATAGGAATGGCACGAATCCCTTAATCCGGGAGGGCAAAGTCGGGCAAGTCGGGATCGCTATCATCCAGGGGATCTCGCTTGAGGTTGCGGACATGGAGATCTTTGTAGAATTCTTGCTGAGAAAGCTCCACCTTGGACTGGGCGGAGAGGTAAAGCAGGCCCCAAAACACCCCCACCCGCTCGTGCTTTTCTGCCTCGAAGGGGTCCTCAGGAATGTGGTCATTGTCGAGGATAGCGGGGCGGTAGTTGGGCCATTGGTGGAGCAGTTCTTCAAAGTTGAGCCAGCGCAACTCCGCCTCGATCTCTTCCCAATACTGATCCAGGAAGGTTTCTAGGGCGGCGGCAATTTCCGAGAGGTTTTCCTGGTGGGCCAGTTGAGTGATGGCCCGCACCGCCTGCCCCTTAGGATGGGGC
>JAQCHG010000460.1 GCA_027619675.1 Cyanobacteriota bacterium | reverse complement strand
GACTGGGGGACAGGGTTGGGCCAGGGGGGTAATTGACCAATTTCCCCGCCGCTAGGGCGGAGGCCACCCCCTCCCGGCCATAGGCGGGTACCCGCTGGCCATCCCGAAAGGTGGCGGCCAGCAGATCCCGAGGGCGGGCCACGTAGGGCAGCCCCAGGCGGGCGGATAGGGCCGTGAGGGCTTCTGCCCGCGTCACGGTCCGGGCGGGGTCATAGTAGCGATCGGGGTAGCTGTGGAGGGGATTCACCGGAGTTGCCAAGCCCAGGGCCTGCTCTACCCGATTGGCCCCGGCATAGGCGGCGGTATCGCTGGGTAGGCCCACCCTTAACAGGGCGGTGAGGGCGGCCCAGGTGGCCGCCTCATCGGGGTAGAACCGCCCTTGGGCATTGGGAATTAAGCGTTGGCGATCGCTCAAGCCCTGTAAACACGCCGCCGCCCAATGGTCGGCAATGTCTTGGTAACCGGGGGCGGATACCGCCCCTGGCGTGATGGGGGCAACCCGAGTCGGGTCTGGCGGCCCTGCATCCCCTGGGACAAATTGGGCCAAGGAGGGTGCCGGTGCCGGGGGGCCGAACTGGACAAGGGACTCGCCCTCCGGCGTTTGTGCCCAGAGGGGGGTGAGCGCCCCCAACACCGTAACCAAAATCATCCCAAGGGCTAACCCTGTGGCAAATCGTTGTCCTGGCCAGTAGCGGCGGGTCGCCTTGACTGGGATTCGATGGGGCATGGTGTTCTCAAGCAAAGGGGATAAAGGGGCAGGGGACGGGCAACTCCGTTAGCCGCCGCTGCGCTTGGCGGTGTAGCCCTGCTGTTGCAGCAGGGTCAGCAGCTTTTCGGCGTGATCCCCTTGGATTTCTACGGTGTTGTCCCTGACGGTGCCCCCGGTGCCACATTGGGCCTTGAGCTTTTTCGCGAGGGTGTCGAGGGTTTCAGGACGGTGTTGAAAGCCGCTGATCACCGTCACGGTTTTGCCTCCCCGCCCTTTGCGACTCACTTGGACCTTGAGGGTTTGCTGCTGGGGGGGCAGGTCGGGCACTCCCCGCGCTAGGGCGGGGGAGGTGTTGCCAAACTCGGAGTAAACGACGCGATCGCTGCCCCCGCCAGTTCCTTTACCCTTATTCCCTTTGCCTTTACCCATGGGATTGTCTGAACTATTCAACAATTAGCGGCCCCTGCCCTGGTCATGGGCGCAAGCTATTAGTATCCCATGAATGCAAAAGGGACCTAGGGCCGCGATCGCGGCCCTAGGCCCAAGGTAAGGGTGAGTTAATTCACGGGCTCAAGGCTCAGGAGTTCCAGACCTTGATCCCAAGCCCTGGTTGCGGCGGCATCGGCCAGTTAAGTCACCGGGGCTGCCACTGCGGCTTCCTCCGCTTCCGATGTATCTGATGCCTGGGGACGGTTCACCACCAACACCGAACAGGGGGCATGGTGCATCACATAGTTGCTGACGCTGCCGAGGAGAAATTCACTCAGCCCCGTGCGGCCCCGGTGCCCCACCAAAATCAGATCCGCTTCCCAAGTGGTAGCTAGATCGCAGATTACCCGGCCTGGATCTCCAGCGGTTTGGGTGAACTCGGCGGTAATGCCCTGTGCTTGCAGACTTTCAGTGCTGTGGCGCAACTCGTTGAGGCATTTTTCCTCATAGGCAGACCAGCGCTTTTGGTAGGTGTCCCAGGCTACGGTGTCAAGGATTGGATAGTAGGAATGGTAGGCCCGTACCGGCAAACCAGGACTGTCGTTGTCGTAGGCGGACAGCACATGAACGAGCATCACCTCTGCCCCTAGAGCCGGGGCTAATCCAGCGATTTTTTCCAACACTAGGGAACGGGTGGTGGAGCGATCTAACGCGACCAAAAGCTTGCGATACATAGGGCCTCCTTGAGCATTGGGATCGCGATCGCCTGCCCATGTTTCCGCAGAACTCGCAGCGTGAAAAGTTCGATCCCAACGCCATGTGTACAGTTCCACCCCAATTATAGGAAGCTCTAATCAGGGTGGAACGGCGGCCTTAACATGCGATCGCATTTGATTGAGTTAACAACCCTATGGTGGGAAGGGGTTGAATTTAAAATGCAAAATGCAAAATGAAAAGTTCAAAATTTAAACTTTTCTTCTGTTTACAAATCCCCACCCTCACACCCATTCACCCCCTACCCCAACCACACCAAACTCCCCACCATCAACCCAATCGCCACCAAGGCCGCCCACAGGAAGCCGTTGTCTCGGGTGTTCATGCGGCTGAGGTCCTCCGGTTCCGGTTCCGCTGACTGGGTTTTTGCAGTCGCGCGGGGCGGGGCGGGGTAGCGGCTGAGGTTGAGGGGGCGATCGCCGTCGGTGTCTAACTCACTCAGATCGGGGATGCGGGTTTGCCATTCTGGCTTGAGTCTGAGCTTGGGGGCCTTGAGGATGTACAGCAGCCGCTTGCTCTGTTTGCGGGTATCCCAATGGGGATGGCGGGTCAGCACTTCACAGAGGGTGGTGGCTTTGTCTGCCTGGTCGGCGGCGGCGTAGGCGTTCACCAGCCACAGGCTGATCTCGCCCCCCAGGCGGGTGTTGGGGTTAGCTAGTTTCACCGCCTGCTCAAAGGCGGTGACTGAATTGCGGTAGTTCCCTCGCTCAAAGGCCGACTGGCCTGCATTCAAAAGGGCGATCGCCTGCTGTTTAAAGTCTTCGCTCACTGCCTCAAGGAAGAATAGGGGACGGGAACCAGTCGCTGGGATATGGGTGGGATCGCCAACGGCGGGCATTGTCCACTGTACCGATTCCGCAGGGGCCTTGCAGCCCTGGGGCACCGTCAGTTATCTACGGGATCGCCTGTGAACAGGAGGAGGGTGCCCTGGGGGGCTAGCAGGTCGGCGCAGCGGCGCTGGAACAGGGGGGCCTGATAAAGTGCCCTGGGCAGGCGGCCACGGTGGGATGGCTCTAGGGGGCGGTAATGGTGGCTGCGGCGCAGATAGTCCCCCAGGAGAACGTAGGGGCTGGCATGGGTGGCCCAGGCGGCGGCCAGGTCGGGGAACTGCTGGAGCAGGACTTGGCGCTGTTTGCGAAAGGCTTTGGCCTTGATGCCCAGGTCGGCAAAGAGGGGGACGTGATCGGCATAGAAGCGATCGCCCTGGGGGCGCAGGGTGCCGGGGGGCGGCTGGCAGAGAATGACGGCAAACCC
>JAQCHG010000459.1 GCA_027619675.1 Cyanobacteriota bacterium | reverse complement strand
GGCTGCTGCTGCAACAGGCTGAGTCACCTTGACAGGGCTGGCACTGCCTACCCTACAGGAAACTCGGTCACCCGTTGGTAACCCGTTCATGGCCAGGGGGCCGCGTTGGGGGCATCGGGGCAGCGGCGGTAGGGGGAATTGTTACACTGAGGGTCCCAGTGATCCCGAGGTGTGTCATGGTTGAGGCCACTCCCACCGTCGAATTTTTCGATGGTATCTACGAAGAAATTAGTGGCGTGAGTTTGCGCCGCAATGCCACCACGGGCGATCGCGTGGCGGTCCTCCTGTTTGAGCGCTTGCAGGCGATCGAATCGTTCCAGAGCTTTCGCAGCAAATTCTCCAAAGTATTGCGCCTCACCGACAGCGAGGGAGTCATCACCATCGAGCCCTCAGGGGTGAAATTCATCTTTGGCGGCCCCGAAGGGGATGACCTCAAACAGGTGGAATGTACCCTAGAAATTGACCGAGAAGACCACTGGCAGCGGTTCATGGACTTTATGCGGCGCTATGCCGAGGCCAACGGCATGGCCTATGGTGAATCTGAACCGACCTAGGGCAGGGGTTGCCCCTACCAAGGACGCGGCGTCCATGACGGATAAATGTATTGCGGAGAAACCCTGAGAGCGCTTATTGCCGCCATCCGCTTCAGGGGGCCACGGTTACAAATCCGGATGTGGACGGTCATGGCTAGCAGACCACGACGCCCCACCTGTCATTACTGAATACCTGACTGAATACCTGAGGGAGACAGCATCACCCCATGAAGATTGCCATTACCGGAGCCACAGGATTTGTGGGCAGCCGTTTAGTGCAGCACCTACACCAACAGGGCCATGGGCTAGTGGTGCTGAGTCGAGATGGCGATCGCGCCCGGCGGGCCTTCCCCGCCACCGCCTTTCCTCGGGTAGAGACCATCACCTACACCCCCTACACCCTCGGGGATTGGCAAGGGGCGATTGTGGGCTGTGACGGGGTGGTGAACCTAGCCGGTGCCCCCATTGCCGAGCGGTGGACCCCAGCCCACAAACAGGCGATTCAAGATAGTCGCATCAAGGGCACCCAAGTGCTGGTAGCGGCCATGGCAGCAGCGGACCCCAAGCCCCCAGTGTTGGTGAGTGCATCGGCGATCGGCTACTACGGCACCAGCGAAACTGCCCGCTTTGATGAAACCAGCCCCCCCATCGAAACCGACTTTCTCTCCCAGGTGTGTCAGCGCTGGGAAGCCGCCGCCCACGAGGCCGAAAACCACGGCATTCGCGTCGTCATCCCCCGGTTTGGCATTGTTTTGGGACAAGGGGGTGCCCTGGCCCGCATGTTGCCCCCCTTCCGGCTGTTTGCGGGTGGCCCCATCGGCAACGGTCGCCAGTGGTTTTCGTGGATTCACATCGACGACTTGGTGAACCTGCTGACCAAAGCCCTGACGGATCCCGCCATGGCCGGGGTCTACAACGCCACCGCCCCCCAACCCGTGACCATGGCCACCGCCTGCGCCGCCCTGGGTCAGGCCATGAACCGCCCCTCCTGGCTCCCCGTCCCAGACTTTGTGATTCAAGCGCTGCTGGGGGATGCGGCCATGGTGGTGCTAGAGGGTCAGCAGGTGGTGCCCGATCGCACCCAAGCCAGCGGCTTTACCTATCAATATGGCGATGTGGATAAAGCCATGCCCGCCGTCGTGGCGATCGCAAGCTGACAGGGGTTCAGGACCTGTCTAACGTGGGTCCGCCCCAACGGCAGTGATGTCGTCCCCTGCCCGCCTAGACATCGGGGAACCGGATTGGAGATCACAACACCCCTGGCACTGGGGGCTCAGGAGCTTCCGAGGGATCGCGAATGGCAACGGGTTTTTCCCAAATCACCAGCACCAAGCAGCCCTGGTCACTGGCGACGGCGTGGTCGGTGCCGGGGGGGTTGATCACCAGGGAGCCCGCTGGGTAGGTCTGGTGGCGATCGCGTTGGGAACCCGACAGCACCAGAATGTGCTCATACCCGGTGTGGTCATGGTGGGGCACCTGGGCACCGGGTTGATAGCGCAGCAGGGCCGCCGCTGGCCCCGTCCCATCCCCATAGAGGCGATGGATTTCCACCCCCGGACGAAAGGGCTGCCAAGGGAAGCTATCGGCGCGATCGGCCAGGGTCCAGAGGTCGGGCAAGTGAAGGGGCACAGTGGAGAAACCGTGAAGGATTGGGATCTGGGGAGTTAATGGCCCGCCATGCCTTGGCCGATGAGTTTCAGGTCTACCTCAGCGATCGCGCTTTCGTAGACAAACTCACCTTCACTCATGACGATGATGCGATCGGCCAGGGTCAGCAGCTCATCGAGATCTTCGCTGACCAGCAGCACCGCCACCCCACGATTGCGGGCCGCCACAATCATGTCATGGATAAAGTCCACGGCGGCGAAATCTAGACCAAAGCTGGGGTTGGCGGCAATCAACAGCCGCACATCCTGGGACGACAACTCCCGCGCCAGCACCGTGCGCTGCACATTCCCCCCCGATAGGTGGCTGACGGGGGTTTCAATGGAAGGGGTTTTCACAGAAAACGCCTGCACCAGCCCAGTGGCGGCATCGCGAATGGCCTTCAGCATCAGCAGAACGTTCCATTTGGCCTGGGGTGGGCGATCGAAGGTGCGCAGGGCCATGTTTTCCGCCACGCTCATGTTGGGCACACAGGCGTTTTTCAGCGGCTCCTCCGGCAGGGCATAGACGCTGTGTTTGGCCATCTCAGGGCGGGTGGCGGTGTAGGGCTCCCCATTCACCTTCAGATGCCCGCTAACGGGTACCCGCTGCCCCGACAGACATTCCACAAATTCCCGCTGGCCATTACCCGAAACCCCGGCAATGCCCACAATCTCACCCGTATGCACCTGGAGGTTGACCCCCTTCACGGCGGGTAAACCATTGTCCTTATTGGCCTGAAGCTCAGTCACCTCCAGCACCGGGGTGCGGGCTTCCACCTCGGCCTTAGAGACGGACTTGGGGGTGCGTTCTTGCCCCAACATCATTTCGGCCATGGCCTCAATGGTGAGATCCTTGACGTGGCCCTGCCCCGCTAGCTGCCCCCGCCGCAGGATGGTGACCTCATCAGCAAAGGACTGCACCTCGCGGAACTTGTGGGTAATCAACAGCACGCTTAGGTGGCCCGCCGCCACTTCCTGCTTCAGCAGCCC